>USBU01000001.1 GCA_900553005.1 uncultured Eubacteriales bacterium
ATTTAAGGAGTAAAAAGAATGAAAAAGAAGATTTTGAGCATTTTGTTGGTTTTAATGCTCGCAATCGTCCCCTTTGCCGCAGTCGGCTGTAAAGACGATGATTCCGAGGGCGGCACCATTCGCTTCTGGGGATACGGCGACGCAACCGCAAAAGAAGCTTATCAGGCAATGGTAGACGCTTACAACGCAGGTCAGGGTAAAACCGACGGCGTGGAAGTTAAATTCTCTTCCAAGCCGGAATCCGGTTATATTTCCCTTATCGAGCAGTCCGCAACTTCTAAGACCGGCCCGGACGTATATTTTGCCTGGGACCGTCTTTTCAAGAAATGGACGGCTGCCGATATGACCGTTAATCTTACCGATTACGTAAAGGCGGACGAGGAGGCAGGTTTAATCGACCTTGACGGCATCTGGGATAGCACTGTCAGCCGCTTCAGATACGACAAGGAGCTGAACATGTCCGGTGAGAACGAGGACATTTACGGCTTGCCTATCGATACGTCTCCTACCGCGCTTTATTATAATAAGTCGGCCATGGCCGATCGCGGCATAACCGTTATTTCCGTTGCGGCGGAGGATATGGAAGCGTGGAATAAAAACGAGATTGCCGACAATTACGGCAAAAAGAAGTCCGATTTCCCCGCGCTTGCCAATATTACGGTTCCCGCTAAAGGATTTTTCCGCGACGACGCTTATACGCGTAAGACCGAGCAGGGCGGCACCAACTGGACCGAGCCTGCAAGCGGAGTTGCCCTTGTGTTCAACGACCAGATCGCTATGAACTGGGATGAAATCGAGGATCTCGGCTTCCTTATGACTAAAAAGAAAAACAACGCTTCGGTTACCACCGATTACGGTTACTACACCGAGTGGTGGTTCAATTACGGCTGGTCCGTCGGCGGCGACTGCGTAGTAGACCTTTCCGGAAACGGAAGCTGGGCTTATTCGCACGGCGACTGGTCCGCCAACTATATCGTCAATGAGGGCAAGACTTATACCGGAGCTATTACCGGCAAGGTTTATCAGGCAGGCGAGACTCTTGAATTCCTCGATAAAATCGATTGCCAGGAAGGCGACGTCATAGAGCCCGACGAGAAGGGCGGCTATAAGAAAAACGGCGTCAATATGGGCAGCGCCAACGACGGTATAACCAACGAGTCGATTACCCGTCCCGAGGTTAAAGCGGCTGCCGCCGACGGCACGCTCTCTATCATGCCTTCTATAAGAGAAGCGTTTACCCGTTTCTGCCGTCTTGCCGGACAGAGCGGAAGCGACCTTAATATCTGTCCTTATCCTTCCGCATTCTCCACGACCTCTTCGATTCAGTATTTTACCTCCGAAAAGGTTGCTATGATTGTGGAACGCGGCTATCAGATACCTGTAGTTGAGGAATATGTAGGCAACGAGTTTGAATGGGCTGTTGCTCCGCTTCCCGTATTCAAGGAGTATAAGGCTCCGTCCGATGAGCTTGTTAGTCAGTACGGCGATAAAGCCGACGCTTACAATACCGAAGTGGCAAGAAAGGGCAAAATTGCCGGTCACTCCGAATCCACTGCGCTTGTTATCCGTGAAAGATCTACCAAAAAGGATGCTTCCTGGAAGTTTATCCGCTGGATGGTAGGCGAGGAAGCGCAGGCTATCAAGGCCAGCTACGGCTTTATTCCCAATCAGAAGAGCAAAGTCGACGTCTTCTACAATAAGCTTGACGCCGACGGAACCAAGAATCTTGCCGCATTTGTCGAGGCTGCCGAATACGAGACTCCGGGCGACTGGTGGTACATGGTAAACCGCGACTGGATCGACGTTTGGGCTTCTCCGCTTAATTCTCAGGTTCGTAACGGTAATCTTACTCTTGAGGAATACTTCAACACTTATATTACGGCAGGAAACAACGAGGTCAGATCCTACGGTAACTGGGATAACGGACTTAATAAAGTAACCAAAGGCTAAAAGCTTAAGATGACCTGTATGCAGACTGCGCAAGGTTAAAAGGACCTATGTGCAGTCTGCACTCGCTGTAAAGGAGATAAGATGGAAGAAATTATAGCTTCAAACGAGTATGCCGAAGCTTCTGTCGAACAACCCGATATTTTCGCCGAAACCAAGCTTTTCAAGCAGGACGTTGCTACGGCTGCAAAGAAAAGAAAGAGAATGAAGCGTAACGTAGTCGGTTGGTTGTTTTCGCTTTGGCCGTTTATAGGATATTGCATTTTCGGCATGATTCCTTTCATACTCTCTATTATTTTGAGTATGGCCGAATTGCATAATTTCGATATTTCGGAATTTGAGTTTATCGGATTTGACAATTATAAATGGATTTTTACGGATGAAAAGGGCGAATTTTGGTTTTCGATGCGTCAGACCTTGTATTATTGCCTGAGTCTGCCTATCGGCATTGTGCTGGGACTAGGCACCGCGGTGCTGCTTACCCGTCACGTCAAGCTGACCAAATTGTTCCGTACTATTCTTTTTATTCCTAATGTGTGCTCGGTCGTCGGCGTATCCATGATGTGGAAGCTTGTCTTCCATCGTCAGTACGGCGTTGTCAACGCTTTGCTCGCCGCTTTCGGAAAGGAGACGCCCATCGACTTTTTGGGCGATCCGAATTGGTTTATGCCCGTAGTCATATTTACGACTACATGGGGCGCCGGAGCGGGCAGTATTTTGTTCCAGGCGGCGCTGGAGCAGGTTAACCGTTCATTGATCGAGGCAGCCGAAATAGACGGCGCCAGCAAGAACAGGATATTCTTCAGAATCACAATGCCGGCAATTTCGCCCACGACCTTCTACGTTGTTACCATGAATACGATCGGCGCATTGCAGGCAATGGCCAATATCCAGATTCTTGCCAGCGATGGCAGAAATCCGTTGGATCCGAAAACCGGCAACAGTATTCCGCTGACAGCAGTTTACTTTATATATTGGATGGCCTTCAACGATCCTATGAGGTACGGCTTGGGCAAAGCTTCGGCCGCGGCCTGGATACTTGCGATTATTATCGTTATAATTACCAGAATCAACTTTAAGTTAGGCGATTACTGGGTCTGCTACGATAATTAAGGGAGGCTTGACATGGAAGAAAACAAAATTTATAATTCCCAAAATTTCGTACCCAACAAGAAAAAAATGGAAAGGCCTCCGGTCGGCACCTATGTGCTGCTCATATTATACAGCCTTTACATTTTGGTTCCGTTTTACATCATTTTCATTTCGTCGCTGAAGTCTATTCAGGAGGCCGCGTTTGCGGAATTTACCTGGTGGCCTACGCGCGGCATTACCTGGGGCGCTTTTACGCGCGTATTCGAGTCTAACGAAATTCAGCGCGGCTTTATCAACACATTGCTGTTCTATACGCCCACTACGCTTATAGGCGTGTTTGTTTCCGCGCTTGCGTCCTACGGCTTTGCAAAAATGGAATGGGCGGGCAGAAACGCGATTTTCTCGTTCTTGCTGCTTACCATGATGATCCCCGGTACCGTTACCATGACGGCTACGCGTCTTATGTACGACACTATCGGCTGGATAGGCACCCCCTTGCCGGTCATGATCCCCGGTATGTTCGGCGGTATAGGCACGGTATTCTTCTTGCGTCAGTATATGAAGGGTATTCCGGACGACCTTATCGGCGCGGCAAAAATAGACGGAATGTCTGAAATAAAGATTTTCCTTATACTCATTGTGCCGCTTTCCGTTCCCGCGATTCTTACTCAGGGCGTTCTCGGATTCATTGGACATTACAACGATTATATGGGAGCGTTGCTTTATCTTATCGACGAGCCTCTTTATACGTTGCAGATCGCCATTAAAAACATGGTTGATACCTACCGCACCGATTTACCGGCTCAGATGGCCGCGTGCTTCCTGGGTATGATGCCCATGCTTCTCATCTATCTGTTCCTGCAGAACTATATTCTTAAAGGCATTTCGATGAGCAGCGGTCTCAAGGGTTAATGTGATCAGAGTATATTATGCCCCCTCGTCTTATATCGAGGCGGGGGAGCATAATATATTTTATTTTCAGTATTATATACTAAATTTAATATACTGAAAGACAAAAAACGGCAAAACTTTGCGTAAAATTTCTTCTTTTCCGTTATAAGTATATATTTGAAACAAAAATGTATATTTTTGAGTTGCGGGGGGGGGAGTATGTGGTATTATTTATTAAATCATAGACTGTAACTGCAGATATGATTTCGGCAAAAGAGTTTTGATCATGTTATCGGCATAGCCGTTTACGGCGCCAAAGTTCTATTGAATCGTCTATCGTAAAATCAAATATCATGGAAAAGTGATGAAACGGCAGACGTGTAAATTATTTTGCGTTTGCCTTTTGTTTTTCATCTTGCGAGCAGGCTTTTGGAAAGACGTTATTGAATTTATCATCCGGCATTATGCGCTTGTACGAACGGCTTTTTTGCAGGTTAATTGCATTGTTTGAAAACCGGCGTCCACTTTCCTTCAACATCCGGTGAATCGGTAATCGTAAAATAGACTCGATATAAGTTCTTACGACCGCGGAGTCGGTTTTGCTTATAGACAGCTTGCCGGCGGTGCGGAGGACTGACGACTTGAAAATTTAATAAGTAGGTAAACGGAAAATTTTACGGCCGGGCAGATTGACGATAAATAATATTATCCTGCGCTATAGGCAGTTTGTAGGAAATGTTATTCGGCAACGACAGGCGGGCTGACAGATTGCGGATTTCTTATAGGCCGGCGGCTTTTGCGGCTAATTTGAAGTTTACACGGAATCGACTGGAAAAATGCTGATGCACGGTAAATAAAAGTCTGAAAAAGTACAGTCGTAAACAGTATATTATTTTACCCTTTCTGCGTCGTATAGGGAGGACGACTCGGACGGGTAAAACCATATAAATTTAAAAGGAGTATGATTATGAAAAAAATTGTAAAGGTCATAGCGCTTGCGTTTATGATGATTACGCTCATTGTGCCGGCGACGGCGTGTAGCGGAGACGATGTGCTGAACGCTGCGGGCTTCGCTCTTCCGCACTATAACGGTATGAGCGACGACGGCATCTATGACGCAAGCAAGTTCTACCTGAACGAGCTTCGCACCGAAGGCGCGGATCCGGGCGCTATTTACACTTCGCCCGAGGATATTGCTGATTCTTACGATAAGGTAAAGGCTACTGCGCTTGCCAAAAATCCGCAGATGACTGAAGCCGAATGGGAAGCTGAAAACGGTACCAAGCAGGAGTGGATTGACGAATACGGCAACGCTTTTTACATGATTGTAACAAGCTCTACCAATCAGATTTCCGGCGACGTAAGAAGCAAGTACGGTTCGGTGCAGGGCGCGTACAGGCTTTATAAGTCCTATAATCTTACCGATTGGGACGTTGCGGGACGAATCGACGGTTACGCCATAAACGTCAGAAGCGACGCTTGGACGCAGGGTACTTACTGGGCGCCGGAGTTTATCCGCGATCCGAAGTCAGGCAGATATTTTATATTTGCAAGCGCTGCGTCTAAAAACGGCAACGCCGATACCGAATACTTCCCGAGCACCGGAACATATTATAATATGATATACGGATTTATTGCGATGGCGGATAATCCGATAGGTCCTTACGAGATAGTTTCAAACGATGAATACTATTCTACTATAGCCTCTTACGACGATAACGGCGAGATGGTCGTAAACGATAATAACGAGGTTATCGGGCTTGACGGCAGCGTAATTACGACCGTTGACGACGAGGGTAATATTCTCAATAAAAACGGTCATATCGTTACGCACAATACCCCTCCCATGAATTTCGGCCGTTACGTTGATCAGATCAGAGAGCGTTATCCGGTGTATATGCCCGGCGGAAAGGCGCATAGTACCGGTATGTGGCCGGCAATTGACTTTAACCCCGTTATCATGGATAACGGCGACATGTACGTTTATTTCTCCCAGCATATAAGCGACCTCAGTACGGGCAACCACATATGGGGCGTTAAAATGAAGGATATGATTACTCCCGATTTTTCCACGCTTACCCATCTTGCGTCACCGAATTACGTAACCGTCACAAAGAAAGATCCCAATGTTTCGGGAGATATAGATAATTTCGTTCTTGGTGAAAGAACATCTTGGAGCGAGGGCGGAATCAATGAGGGCACCGAGGTAATTCAGCACGGCGACAAATATTATCTTACATATTCGCCGCTCGGATACGGCAGCCGCAATTACGCGGTAACTCAGGCTGTTGGCGACAGTCCTTTGGGCCCCTTTACCAAGCTGGATCAGAAATATAATCCCGTAGTCGGCATAAACGCCACAAACGATTATATGGCGGGAACAGGTCACCATTGCTTTATCAAGGCGGGCGACGAGCTGTTTGTGTTGTATCACGCGTTTTATAATCCTATCGAAAACAGTCCTAACGGAGGCTTCCTCGGCCGTGCGGTCGGCGCCGACAGAGTTCAGTTTATGTATAACGAAGAGCTCGGTTACGATATACTTTACGGAAACGGTCCGACGTATTCTCTCCAGCCGCTTCCCGACGTTGCCAGCGGCATGACCAACGTTGCCAAAAAAGCAAAAATCACTGTTGACGGCAACGCCGATACCGTCAAATATCTCAACGACGGATTGTTTACGGTACAGGATTTCACGCTGCCGTGGGAATACGTAGCTCCCAATACCGAAAATAAGGGCACCGTTATTACGCTTACCTGGGATGAACCCGTGGAAATAGCCTCATTTATAATTTATAACTCTCAAAGTTATTTCTACGCGTTCGATAAATTGGATATGGTAAGATTCAAGCTGGCCGAAAAACCTGCTTGGTACACTCCCGACGAGTATAACGGCTACTGCTACATTCAGGATTTGATGTGCAATCCCGAGCATGTCGATGAAAATGACTTCTTTATGAGACAGGGCGGAGGCGCGCTGGCGTCCTTCGATAATATCAAGGTAACGGAAATGAAGATACAGATCTCGTCCAAATATACCAATTATACCGAGGACTTAGATACCGAGGAGAATTACGAGATTCACGTTTCCGAGATTTTCGTCATGGGCAAATAGACGGAGGTGCAATTTATTATGAAAGCAAAATTTAAGATTTTAATAATTGCTCTGCTTGCCGTGGCCTTGTCGGTTATGGTATTGGCGGCTTGTGCCAATTCAGGCAACAAGATTAAGGAAGAAGTAATCGAGGGAGATCTTCCCGATTACGATTATAATAAGGAGGCGGCTTTCGGAGAGGCGCCCGATGAAAACATCCGTATCGACGGCAGACTGGACGAGGCGCTGTGGCAGAATTTGTCCTATATGAGCCATACCGATCCCCAGCATACGACGGTTACGGTCAACGTCACGACGCATTTTTCTCCCAAGGGCCTGTATATAGGCGCATATTCGTCGGACAGCAAGGTTTTTTGGAACGGTAAAAACTATTATCACTGGAATACTCATTTCGTATTCAGAATTGCGTCCGCGGGCACAACCGAGTATTCGGCAAGCGTGAGAAATATTCTTATAGACGCCAACAATGTTTTCCCCGGCGCTACGCGCGTAAACGCTAAAAGCAAGGTTTTGGGCGACGAAGTAAACAGCGGTACGTCTGACGGGCTTTCGGTGGAAATGTTTATTACGTGGGACGCGTTGGGCATAGAGGTGCAGCAGGATGAAAACGGCGTTAATATTCCGCCCGAAAACGTTAAGCTGTACTGGAGATACCGTTACGTATCGCGTAACAATGGTACAAATTCGCCTTCCTACGATATCAGAAACACTTTTGATTACAATGCCGATATTCTGGACAACTATACCCTTTTCGGTCCCAATGGCTATACCGCCGAGGACAGGGATGGGGCTGAGGTAGGCAATTCGGTAAACGGCAATTCCAAGTCGGCCGGATGGGATATCAGCGGAGAGGAAGAAGGTACGGTTCGTTCGACCAACGGTTATTATCAGGGCATATTCTTCAAAAACGCTTACGCAAATTCTTTCGTTATCACGACTAAGATTAAGCCGATCAGTCAGCCTCGCGCCAATTACGGATCGAAGGCGGGTCTGCTGCTTTATAAGGACAGCATGAATTACCGCGGTATAGTTTTCGATACCAGCGCGGCCAACAGAGACGGCAGTAAGATCAGGACGGATAATATTTTTGCGGTCACTCATTATCCTGACAACGCCTATAACCTTATAAGCCTCAACACCGGCAAAAACATTACTTATCCTTCCGGACAAGAGCTGGTTGAGCTTAAGGTGATTAAAAATAACGATTTACTGTATTATGTGGTAAACGGCAAGCTTGTCGCCACCGAGAAACAGGATTATTTGGCAGGTAACGTCGTACCCGGACTTTATTCGACGCATGGCGTTACCGAGTTTACCGATTACAGTTTCGTAAACTTTGACGGCAACGACGCAGCGCTTAAAGAGGAAATCGCAAAGTACGCTTATACGATCACCGCGCCTTCGGTTACCGCTTATTCCGGCGGCTATGTAACCGCTTCTAAGCTTGCTGTCGGTAAAAACGATACCGAAGCTACGGTAGAATTTACGTTTACCACGCGCAGCGGTTATATACTTTCCGACGTGACCAAAAACGGAACCAGCATAATGGCTGACATTAAGCAGAATGCCGTAGGCAACGTTTATACGCTTACCAATATTACTGAAAACGTGGTTATCGAGGCGGTCTTTACTCAGCTTTCCGCGGATCAAAGCGTTACGGTCAGCGGCAGACTGCGCGGCAACGACAGAGCGGACGCGGTGCTGGATTACGCCATGATGAATATCACCGCTGAAACTCCTGACGGAGACTCTGTTTCGGTTTATAATGTTGAATATACCGCCGACGCTAAGGGATTGTTTACGTTAAAGTTAGTTAAAGGCTATAAGTATACTATAGAGGTGCAGGGCTCCGGATACAGAAAGAAAATCGTTGAGACCGAGGTCATCAACGCGGACATTACGGACGACCCCGAAACTGAAGGCTACGAGGGCCTGGAAATTATCGCAAACGCCAACGTTGTAGGCGGTTCGGTAAATAAGACTTTTGAGATCGGAGGAAATCCCAACGATAAATTTACGGTAACCGCAGCTTCCAATGTTAACGCTTGGGATTTATCCAGAGAGGCTGAATCCATTGCTTCGCTTCATGCAAATACGCCTACCGGAATGATGGTTTATTTTACCGGTAAGGCCGGTACGGAAGCCGTTTTGGAGACTACCATAACCAATATTACGGACACCGAGCTTTACGGCGATTACGAGAGGGATCCGTCTGCTGGCTTTATCATTACCGACGGCAAAACGAATACCTTTATCGGCTTGCTGAGAAACGGTTTGCGTTTCCTGCCGACCGGCGGCTGGAACGGCGATCAGTTCGACGAACCGAGCCTTGTCTCCTATGCGACCGTAAATGCTACCAAGGACGCAAACGGATATCATTCCACCAAGCTTAAGGTAATACGTACCGGTCCGGACTTCTATGTTTATATCGACGACGTGCTGGTATATACTTACACCAGTTCAAACTTCCTGCTCACAAGAGGCACGGGAGCCGATATGAAGACATACGATACGCCCACGGCCTTCGGCTTTTGGGTAACCACTTCGTATCCTATCACGATTCAGTTCTCCGATTACAGATGCCTGACGGACGATGAGGCGCATCAGGAGATTCTCGATACCATTTACAGCCGGCCCGAATTCGTCGATGACGACAGCCAGGGCGTTACCTTAGAGGGACTCAGCGACGGAATGGTAAAGCAGGGCGGCGTCTTTACCGCATCTAAGGACGTAAAAGCCGGCGAGGCTTATTATCTGACCGTTTATGGCAGCGATGCCGCGTCCTACACTAAATATTTGCTTACCGAGACCAGCAAATCGGTTGAGGTAACCGCTATGGACGAGGGTGTTACCAATATCAGGGTCGAAAAAGCAAGCAATCCCGAGATTGTTACGGTAACCGGAAAAATAGTTACTTCCGACAACAAAAAGATCGAAAGCGGCACTGTTTTCAACGCGTATTTCGACGGCGGCCGCGGAATCTATAATATCGATTATTCGCTTGAAGACGGAAGCTACAGCATTAAAATACCTAAAGGCACATACGAATTAAGCGCGTATATGAGCGGTTATTTCGAAATGCCCGTAACCGTAGAAATTACCAAGGACGGAGAGCTTTCCGATTACGTGCTGCCGATTGCCAATATAGGCGGCAAGGTAAGAGTCAACGGCGTTACTTATACTACGAATGACAAGTGGCGTCACTATCGGGACGGACTTCAGGCTACCGGTACGCCGGGAAACATCAGCTTCTATGTCAACGACGTAACCGCTACGGAATACGCGGTGACTATGAAGACGCGCATAAGCGGCGGAGCTAAATCCAAAAACGATAAGGGCGAGCTGAATGACTTTAACCTCAATAACCCTTATTATTCCACGGATAACGTGCAGGGCATAAGCATTATGGACGGCTCCAGGCAGCTTAACATAATGATTTACGATTCCGGATTCCGCGTTCTGTTCGGCGGCTGGAATACCGTCAATATGGTTGAAACCGTCGGTTCGGGCTGGAATTTCTTCAGAGACGGAATTACCGAAGCCGACGATTACGTTGATATCGTTATGACCGTTGTGCGTCGCGGAAGCATCCTCTACGTCTATGTAGGCAACGACGTCGAAAACGGCGGCAAGGGCGTACAGCGCGATATGCAGTTGTATCTGACCATTTCCGCTGAGGACGGAGTTGTTCCCTACAGCGTAAACGGAGTTACCCATAAAATAAAGGACGCCGCTTCCGAGAGCAGAATGGCGGCGCTTAAAAAGGAGCTTGCGCCGTTGCTTAAGGCGGGCGTAAGCAACGGATTGGGTTACACCTTGCATATGGATACCAGTAAGTCGGAAAACGTTAACTATTCGTTTGTTTACGGCGCGTCCGTAACCACAGCTCCTGCCGAAATAGACAAGGTCATGGCTGTTAAGATTGCCGAAACCTGCGGCGAGGGCGGATCGATATCCTACTCCGGCGAGGGTTACGTCGCAGACGGAGCGGCCGACAAGTATCTGATGGGTAAGGACATTACGGTGACGTTGGTTCCCGATGCCGAGAAACAGGTCAAGTCGCTTACCGTAAACGGTACCGACGTTGAGTTTACGGCCGACGCCGACGGCAAGGTCGCTTATGTCGCCAATGTCAACGGACCTTTGACGGTTGCAGCGGAATTTGAGGACAAAACATACACGGCTTATATTACGGGCGTGACTGTCGGTAATTTCAACGCGTTGCAAAAGGTTGTCGCAACAAGCGGCGATAAGAGCCTGGAGCTTAAATTCAAGACTCTTACGATTGACGGTAAGAGAATCGTTGAAATCCAAATTCCTAAAGGAACGTGGAGCGTAGCGCTTATCAACAGAAGCGGTAATACGTTTAATACCGTTTCCGTGACGATTAGCGGTACGGAAACCGAAATTCCCTCATTCGCAGTCTGACAGCATTAGATAAAAGATTTGACGCAGGACCGTTCCTATAAAGGGACGGTTCTGTAATTTTAAAAGCTGTTGCTTTTTTGGGCCGGCGAAAGCTTTGTGGGCAGAAATAGCATTTCGCAAAGCCATACTGACAATTTATCGTCGATTGCAGAGGATATTTTTAGGGATTTTCATGAAACTGAAGGATTATTTTTGTATTTTTGGGCGCATAAAAGGTGTATTGCGGCGCTGACAGTATACAAACTCGGTGAAAAGCATGATAGTATTGACAGCTTATGTGAAAAGTTTTATAATCGGATTATGGAGAATTGCAAATTATGCCCGCGCAGATGCGGCGCTGACAGAGTAAAAACCACGGGTTTCTGCGGCGGCGGAAACGAAATGAAAATAGCAAAGGTTATGCTGCATTACGGCGAGGAGCCGTTAATAAGCGGCAGTCGCGGCAGCGGGGCGATTTTTTTCAGCGGATGCAATTTAAAATGTGTTTATTGTCAGAACGCTCCCATAAGCTCCGGAAATGCCGGCAGGATTTTTACCGAATCGGAGTTTATCGACGCGGCGTTAAGACTCAGGGACGCCGGTGCGCACAACATCGATCTGATTACCGCAGGGCATTACGTTCATCAGCTTATTCCCGCGCTGGAAAAGCTGCGCGCGCGGCTTGATATTCCCGTCGTTTATAACAGCAGCGGTTATGAGTATGCCGATACCGTAAAAATGCTGGACGGCCTGATAGACGTTTATCTGCCTGATTTTAAATACGCGGGAAGGGAACTTGCCGAAAAATATTCGTCTGCGCCAGACTACGCCTCAATCGCCGTGGAGGCTATACGAGAAATGTGCCGCCAGCGCGGCAAGGCCGTAATCGAGAACGGCTTGCTCAAAAGCGGAGTTATAGTTCGTCATCTTGTGCTTCCCGGCGGCCGTCGGGACAGCATTGCCGCTATGCGCATTATTGCCGACAGCTTCGAAAACGCGCTTGTAAGCATTATGCGTCAATATACGCCCTGCTTTTACCGCGGCAGCCTGCCGGAGCTGAAACGGAAAGTGACGTCTTTTGAATATGAAAGCGTTGTTGACGAGGCGGTTAAATACGGACTTAACGGCTTTATTCAGGACGGAAGCAGCGCGACCGATGAATTAACCCCCGATTTCAATGAGATTTTCTGAAAAATATTGTTAATCCGCACATTGTATGCTATAATGTAATATAATAAACAGCGGGAAAAATGTTTATTGCGGTTAAATTATTGCTTTTGCCGGCGTTTAATGCTATAATTATGGCGTAAATATAAATCCGGTCGGAAGATATTGCGGTTTCGACCGTTTGAAAAGGAGGGCGCATTATGACCAAAGAGGAAAAAAGACGTATAAAAGAAGGCAAAAAAATGGCTAAGCTTCGCGCTAAGGAGGCCATACGCGCCCAAAAGCTCAGGGAAAAGGAAGAGCGCCGCGCCGCTAAGGAAGCAAAAAAACACGGACGGGTTTACGTGCCTGCCTCCGACGCGCCGGAAGAAATCCAGGCTCCCGTTCAAAATTCGGGCAGTATCGCTGAGGAGGCGGAAACGCGCGGGCCTGAAACCGAAGTCGTCAGTGAGGCCGCCGAGCCGCAGTCCGATGAGGAGATGCCGGACGAAGAGGCGGAGGGAGAGCCTAAAAAAGCTAATCGCCCCAAAAATTATCATGTTTCGCTGCGCGACGACGGCAAATGGCAGGTTAAATTTGCTAAAGGCAACCGCGCGCTAAAGCTTTTTGATACTCAGGCCGAGGCTATAGCTTTTGCCAAAGAAAAGGCTGAAAATCAGGACGGAGCAATTACCATACATAAAAAAGACGGAAAAATCCGCAAGCAGCGCTATTGATCTTTAATCTAGTTAAAAACGGTTTCTTTTATGAGGCCGTTTTTTTATTTTTAAAAGTTTGGACCGCGTGCAATTCATGCTGTCGTCATGATCGAAAAATTAAATGGATATATAAATTTATTTTGCACAATTTACGGATTTTATCCGAAAACGCTTGACGGGGGGGGGTAATGCTTTATAATGTCTGTAAATAAAACGTCCGCTCATTAAATAAAGGAGTTATGTAAATGAAAACCGATAAAAGTTATCCGCTTGCTTTTACAATCGGCGTTGTCCGCGTAATACTGATGACAAGGCTGAAAAACTATGCAGATAAGGTCGAGTGCGTATCTCCGGATTATTTTGTGCTGACATTCAGCGAGCACGAGGTGCAGATAAAACTGTCCGAGACAAACGCCGGAACTAGTTTGATCATTTCGTCAGAGAACGATAAAACGCCGTCGCCGGACGAAATTTATTTTGAATTGGTAAACTGCGGACTCAAGATGGAAAGAGAGAAAGCAGCGAAGGCCGCGGAACAGGTTCGCGGGCAATCCGGTCAAATGCAGTCGGGTAGTTTCAGCCGACCGCGGCCGGAAGTTTATCAATGTCAAAACGACTGTTACGGTCGCGGCAGCAGTTATATCTGTAAGACTAACGGTTTTGCCATAGCCGGCTTTGTGCTATCGTTTTTCTTTACGCTGCTCGGTTTGATATTCAGTATTATAGGTTACCAAAAAAGTAAGGAAATGGGCGTCGGACAAGGCCTTTCAATTGCAGGTATAGTTATTTCCGTCGCCGATCTCGGAATTATTCTGTTTGTGTTTATGCTGGTCGGCTGCGCAGTTGCGCTTAGTTAGAATATTATACCGGATATTTTTCTTCTTTCCGTATCATAAAATTGAATTGTGAATTTGTTTCGTTTGCCGGGCTTTGCTTAAAAAGCGGAAAGCCTTAAGCAAAGATAAAATGTTATTTATCAATAAAAGGCTAAAAGCAATCGTTTTGCAATATCGGAATACCTTTGGAAAAGTAATGACGCGCTTATCTTGTTTATTGAGGGTAAATCGAGATTTTTGCAAAAATAAAAAACAAATCCGGTAAAAAGGATTTTATCCGGCCGCATTAGCATATTCGGCTTTTTTACAATCGCGCGGGTAGAGATGACCGGCCGTGGTAACCGTAAGTCCGACGAACTGTCAGGCGGACGGAAGTAAACGGTTAAAAAAACAAACGGCATGGCTTTTAAGGCTATGCCGTTTTGTTATACCTATAATTTTGCATGAGAGGTAAAAGAATCGTAAATCAAGACAACGCCTTATTACGCGCTTTGATCGCAATGGATTTTTACAGCGCTGATACAAACATAAAACGCCAGTATCATTTTACCGTCATTACTATGGCCTGAGGATAATCGCCGAAGTTTTTTCCGAAAAGATTGATGCCGCCTCGGTGCACGGCGTTTTCCTTGATTCCTATCGTCAGTTTTACGGCGCTGCCGTTGAATATCTTAAGCTGATCTATGACTACGTGGTTGTGAATAAAAACATTGTCCACGAAAACGCCCTCGTAGTTTACGGTAAATTTTTTGAACACTCCGAATTGAGTGGAGGTCACCGGCCAGTATTCCGGCGTGTATTTGCCGCGCCGTCCGCCGAAATCGCCCGGTGAAGTAAACGTGGTAATTTCCACGTCGTTGACGTACACGGTGATATCCGACGGCCAGTTGTTGTTGTAATATATCGTCTCCGAACAGATCTCAAAGGAAAAAGAGATGTCGGTCAGCGAGGTGTCGCGGGGGGGGGCGGCGTTGGGAAGTTATAACTTATAAATCCGGTATCGAACCAGATACATTCGGCGCTTACGCGCTCCGGCATAAAAAATACGCTGGGATCGTCAAAGGCGGCAATATATCCGTCCCGTCCGGTCATGCCGCAGGGCGCTTTGATGTGGCAATGGGAAAACAGGCCTACGGGCATTTCCATAGTGTATTCAGCATCCTTGGTTTCGTCAACCTTGGGCGCTTCCATGGACACGGTGTAGCTCATGACCATCTGAGAGCAGAATTTAGTGTGCCCCTTTAAGCCCGGCTGGTAGTTGACAAATATCAGCTGGGCCTCGGCCAGCGCGTCCACATGCCGGGATACGCTTGTCAGCGGTATATCCAGCTCCGCCGATAAGTCCGACAGATTTTTCGAGCGCTGTAACAGGCTTTTCAATATTCTTACGCGGTCGGGCACGGACAGAGCATGAGACACCTTGCAGATCATCTCATGATCGCGATCGTTGTTGACGGACAGCAGAATGTTTTTTTCCGCGCTTATTATATCGCTCATTATCACGCTCCTCCCTTGCGGCCGCATATAAATTATTTACAAAGATTATATCCTTACGTGTAAAATATGTCAACCAAAAATGAAAATACTTTCCGAAAATCGGTTTTGAACGTGGGATAAAACCTTAAAAATCGGAAGCCTTTTACCTATTGCAATGTGAAAATTTTGTGTTAAAATTATTTTGTAAAAAGGTAAATTTCAGTTTTTTATGCAACAGCGCATGGTGAGGCTATATGAGGGAAGAGCATCCAAACCCACAATTTAAACGAGACAACTTTACTTCTCTTAACGGGACATGGCAGTTTATGTCGGAATCGACCGGAGATAAGGCCAGACCTATAAACGTTCCATTCTGTCCCGAATCGCGGCTTTCGGGCATAGGTTTTACCGGTTTTATCAATGAATGCGCATATGTGAGGACGTTTGAAACGGCCTTGCCCGCGGCAGGCGAGAGAGTTGTACTGAATTTCGGCGCGGTGGATCACGACGCGGAGGTTTACGTAAACGGCAGCTTTGCGGGTGCGCACAGCGGCGGCTATACGCCTTTCGGCTTTGACATAGCTCCGCTGCTGAAAGAGGGCGAAAACGAGCTTAAGGTGCTTGTCCGGGACAATACCTCGGCAAACTATCCTTCCGGCAAACAGTCTTCAAGGCCTGAATCCTACGGATGTTTTTATACGCGCGTAACGGGCATATGGCAATCGGTCTGGCTGGAGCGCACTCCGTCGGAATACATAAAGCAGTTCAGATTTTTTCCGGACGTTCGGCACGTCTCCGTAGATATAGAGCTCAGCGTCGAGGGCGAGGGAGAGGCGGAGATAGAGGTTTTTTACGACGGACGAGAGGTCGGCCGAGTAAGCGGCCTTGTCAGGTACAGGCGGAAGTTTTCGGTGCCGTTGAAGGAAAAGCGGCTTTGGGAGCCGGGCGCAGGCAGACTGTACGACGTTAAAATAAGCTTTAAGGGCGATACGGTGACAAGCTATTTCGGCTTAAGAGAAGCGCGCTACGACGGAATGCGATTCCTGCTTAACGGCAAAAGCGTTTTTCAAAGGTTCGTTTTGGATCAGGGATATTATCCTGACGGACTTTATACCGCGCCCGACGAGAAAAGCCTTGAAAGGGACGTGCGGCTCGGTATGTCGCTGGGCTTTAACGGAGCGCGGCTGCATCAGAAGTTGTTTGAACCGCTGTTTCTGTATCATTGCGACAGGCTGGGCTACATGGTTTGGGGCGAATATGCCAGCTGGGGCGTAAAATACGACGATCTCGAGGCGCTCGGGGCGTTTGTATCGGAATGGACGGAGGCGGTTAACCGCGACTTCAATCATCCTTGTATCGTTACCTGGTGTCCGCTTAACGAAACCTGGGAAAACCTGGACGTACCGGGCAAGGTGCGCGACGTCAGATTCGTCAATGCGGTTTACGCGCTGACCAAGGCGCTTGATCCGACCAGACCGTGCGTGGACGTCAGCGGAGGTTTTCACGGAGCCGAAACCGATTTATACGATTTTCACGATTATCTGGATCCCGAAACGGTTCGCGGTCATATAAAGGCCATAGAGGACGGGGACGAGCTTGTAATGGACAGGATTTACGCGCCGGATTTTGCGGGAGAAACCGATCTTAAGTATAAGCCGGGAATACCGCTCAACGCCAGCGAGTACGGCGGTATGGCATTTTCGGCCGAAAGCGGAGGCTGGGGCTACAGCACAAGCCGCAGCGAGGAGGAATTTTCGGAAAACTATATCGCGCTTACAGATTTGTGGCTTGACTGTCCTAAGATCAGCGGTTTTTGCTATACGCAGCTTTATGACGTAGAGCAGGAGCAGAACGGACTGTTGAATTACGACCGGTCGGAAAAATTCAGCAAGGATATTACGGAAAAAATCGCGCGGTGCAACAAGAGACCCGCAGCGATGGAAAAATAAATAAAATAAGGAGTAACAGGAAAATGAAACGTTTTGTAAAAAAATTGCTTGCTTGCGTATGCGCGGCCGTAATGTGCTTTGCATTTACGGCTTGTAGTCCGGTGGATCCCAATAATCCCGACAATCCGGGCGGTGGCGGCAATACCGAAAAAATCGATACCTCCCGCACTCAGCTGTACGTATTCAACTTCTACGGCGGATACGGCTCCGACTGGCTGACTGCGGCAAAGGCGCGTTATGAGGAGCTGCATAAGGACGATGTTTACGAGGATGGCAAAAAGGGCATTCAGATTATCATCACCAGTCAGAAGACCTCAATCGAAGCCCTTACCCCGCAGATACTTGACAACCGCGACGAAATTTATTTTACCGAATACGCTTACTATTATACGCTTAAGGCGGCGGGAGTGCTCGGCGACATTACCGAGGCCGTTACCGCAGATTTAAGCGGTTACGGCGACAGCGCCGGCAGCACAATCGAAAAAAAGCTGAGCGCCGAGCAAAAGGCCTATTACGGCATAGCCGAGACGGACGGAAAGACTCATTATTACGCGCTGCCTCATTATTCCGGTTACAGCGGGCTTATCTATAATGTGGAGCTGTTTGAGGACCGAGGCTATTATTTCATCGATAATCCGCAGGTGTCGGCTGATTCTCCTATCGAGGATTACTTTATCTACAATAAGGACGATAAAAGAAGCGCCGGACCGGACGGAGAGTATAACACCGCGGACGACGGACTTCCCTCTACTTACGACGAGTTCTTTATGCTGTGCGATTATATTTACAGCGGCGGCGAAACGCCCGTTGTATGGAACGGCGCAAATAATAAGGACTACATAAACAACCTGCTTCAGGCGTTGGTCGCCGATTACGAGGGACTCGATCAAATGATGATCAACTATACTCTCGGCGGAGAGGAGGGCGCCGTTGCGACGGATCTGGGTACGATTCAGAACGGGCGCTTTGTCGAGGACGCCTCCGACACGACTATCGTAAAATCCAACGCCTACGAGATTTTCCGTCAGGCCGGTAAATATTACGGACTCAAGTTTGTGGAAAAGCTTATGACCACCGATAAGTATCACAACGATCTGGCGTTTAACAGCGGTTATTCGCATATGAACGCGCAGGAGGATTTCCTCTACGCCGGCAACGATACCGTGACCGATCCCATAGCTATGCTTTGCGACGGTATCTGGTGGGAGGCCGAGGCTACGACGACGTTTAACGAAATGGCTGACAGCAAGGGCGATGCCTTCTCCAAGATGGGCAGAAAATTTGCGTTTATGCCTCTGCCTAAAGCCAATTCCGGTAAGATAAACGGTAAAAACACGCTTTTCGACCATATTTATTCTCTGTGCTTTATGAAAGCCAATATTGCCGATTGGAAAAAGCCCATTGCGTATGATTTTATAAAGTTTATACATTCGGACGCTTCGCTGGTTGAGTACTCGCAGATTACAAACACCCCGAAGGCATTTAACTACAACATGACCGCCGAGCAGATGTCAGGCATGTCCTATTTCGGACGTTCGGTCATGGAGCTTAAGCAAAAGTCGGATGTCGTCTATCCGTATTCTACCAGTACGGTTTACGTCAACAATCAAAGCCGTTTCGGCACTCACTCGATGTATTATTCCGACGTCAACGGCACTGAGCGTCAGTGGCCTTCGACGGCAATCGGCGAGGAAGGTAATACCGCCGAGGATTATTTCTCCGGTATGTATAGCTTCTATAAGGACGATTGGGGTTCGTCTATTCTTAGATAAAAGGAAGGGGAGAGATGGCGGATACCGTTAAAAAAAGAAAGTTACTGAAAGGTAAGCATAAGGATTTGATTTTTTACAGTCTTATGATGCTGTTTCCCATTGCGCAGTTCTGTGTGTTTTATATAGGCGTCAATTTCAATTCCTTTCTTCTTTCGTTTCAGAATATCGACCTTCTGACGGGGAAGATCGATTGGACTTTCGATAATATCACCAGAGCCTTTACCTTGATGACCACCTCCAAGGCGCTGCTGTCGGCGCTGTCGGTGTCAGTGCTTTCGTATTTTATTCTGCTTGGAATAGGCACTCCGCTTGGATTGCTGTTCTCATATTACATATATAAAAAGCTGCCCTTAAGCGGAGCGTTCAGAGTGCTGCTTTTTCTTCCGTCCATTATTTCGGCTATCGTAATGGTTACGATTTTCCAGTTTTTTGTGGAGCGCGCTATTCCGGCTTTCGCCAGTCAGCTTTTCGGCATCAAAATGAAGGGACTGCTGGAGAATGTTTCGACAAGGTTTGCCACGATAATTTTCTATAATATCTGGGTGGGCTTCGGCACGTCGGTGCTGATGTATTCCAACGGTATGAGCGGCATTTCCAACGAGGTTGTGGAGTCTGCTCATCTTGACGGCGCGACGGGCTTCAAAGAGTTCTGGCATATCACGCTGCCTCTTGTTTATCCCACTTTAACCACGTTTCTTATTACCGGCGTCGCCGGCCTGTTTACCAATCAGATAAATTTGTATTCGTTTTACGGCGGCGGCGCGCCCGAGCCCGTACAGACATACGGCTATTATCTTTACATGAAAACTCAGACCGCGGCGTCGGAAGCGGAATACCCTCCGCTGTCGGCAATGGGACTGCTGCTGACATTCGTTGCGGTGCCGCTGACGCTGGTAGTGAAATGGGCTCTTGAGAAATTCGGGCCGAAAGAAGACTGACAGGAGGGGAGAAATAAAATGCTGGAACAAAAAATCAAGGCCCGCGCCACTCGTACAAGATTTACTCCCGTCACTATCGTGCTTCTGACGTTTTTGATAATTTACGTGGTATCGCTGTTTATACCCTTGCTGTGGGCCTTTATGACTTCGTTCAAATTGCAGTCGGATTTCCGCATCAATATTATAGGACTGCCTAAAAAATGGGTGTGGAATTATTCGTATGTTTTTCAGATGTTTTTCGTGCGCGTGCCCACGCCGACCGGCGTAAAAAACATAGGAATGGCCATGCTGTTCGTCTATGCGTTTCTGTATGCTTTGGGCTGCGCGTTTTTCAACACGCTTGTACCCTGTATTACCTCCTATCTTTGCGCGCGCTTCAGGTACAAGTTTTCCAAGGTAGTTTATACCACCGTCATAGTTGCCATGATACTGCCCATAGTAGGAGCCCTTCCGTCGGAAATCCGCATGTCCAAGGCTCTCGGGCTTTTCGATCATATCTGGGGCCTGTGGATCATGAAGGCTAATTTTTTGGGTATGTATTTCCTGGTATTTTACAATATGTTCAAGCAGCTGCCCATGGCCTATACCGAGGCTGCCAAAATAGACGGAGCGGGAAACATGTCTGTGCTTATAAAGATTGTTCTTCCGCTGGTAAGAAATACGTTTTTTACCGTAATGCTGATAAATTTTATCGGATTTTGGAACGATTATCAGACGCCGCTTATTTACCTGCCGTCTTATCCTACCATCGCGCTCGGCATGTATCACATGGCGTCCACCACGGAAAACGGGCTTTCCACCGTGCCTATGCGTATGACGGGAGCTATGCTCATGCTTATACCGATATTGGCGTTGTTTCTGGCGTTTCATAAGAGACTGCTCGGAAATCTTACCATTGGCGGCATCAAGGGTTGATATCAAAATTGTAAAAAATCCTTCAGGGAGGAAAAAATATGAAAAAAAGTTGGAGAATGATTGCCGTTACGGCGCTGCTGACGCTGGCCGTCGTCGCGCTAGGCATGCCTGCTCCGTCAGGCGGCGGCAAGGTGAGCGAGGCGTTCGCTCAGCCCGTGTGGTCGCAGTCCTCGCTTGAGCAGGAGTACGGCTTCGGCACGGTGCTGACCGTACCCGAACGCACGGTTACGGTGGACGATAAGTCCGCAAAGGCAACGTCCGTCGTGGAATATCCCGACGGCAGCGCTACAAGAAAAACCGAAGTCACGCTAAATATGGGCGGCGTTTATACGCTTACTTATACGGCCGTTATCGACGGTCAGCCTTACGCAGAGGTCGAGACTTTTAAAGTTATTGACAAGCTTGTCAGCGTATCTTCTGCCGACAGCAGCGTAACTTACGGAAAGTATCAGTACGCAAATTCGGCTGAGGGACTTATGATAAGATTGGCGGAGGGAGATACGGCCACCTTTACGCCGGTTATCGACGTCAGCAAGCTGACGATGAGCGACGTGCTGGTAGAGGGCTTTGCTACTCCCGACGTAAAGGGACAGGTTGATTTCAGGCGTTTGTACTATACCTTTACCGACGTTAGCGATCCCAGCGTTTACATGCGCGTGTCTGTGCGTCAGTCCAACGAGGGCGACGACTATCCGATAAGTTATTATCTTGCCGGAGGCAACGGACAGCCGCTTGTCGGATACGAGGAGTATTGGGACAGACTGCATATAGATAACGAGTGGGGCGCGCAGGCGCGGCATAGTTTTTCGCTGCTGTTCGGTCCTAATTTTGCCGAGCAGGCTCCGGACGATATGCCCATGAGCATAAGATACGACGCTTCTTCGGTTTCGGTTTACACGGGCGGAATAATGATTATCGACTTTGATAATCCCAAGTTTTTCGGCACGCTTTGGAAAGGATTTCCCAGCGGCAAGGTGCGTATGTCCATTACGGCGGGAATGTATAATTCAAGTTCGGCTAATTTTTGCATAACCAAGGTGCACGGTGTGGATCTGACCGCTGAAAAATTCTTGGACGGAGATGAGCCCGTCATCACTGTTGACAATAAGTACGAAAAGATGCCAGAAGCTGAAAAGGGAATGAGCTATCCCATTCCATCGGCTACGGCTTATGATTTATACAGCGGCGACTGCGAGGTAAAGACCAGCGTATGGTATAATTATACGTCGTCTAATGCGGTGCTGACGCCGATTGCCGACGGCAGATTTGTCGTCGATCGCGTGGGCGATTACGCAATAGTTTATGAGGCGACGGATAATTACGGCAATATGGCCCGCGAGATTTTGTGGGTACATGCCAGCGATGACGTGCCTCAACCGGAAATCGAGATTACGGGGACGCCCGACGCCGAGATTGCCGTAGGCGAAATTCTGGAGCCGGTCGAGTATTCAAAAACCAGTTACAGCGGCGACGCAGTCGTAAGCATTACGGCAGAGCTGGACGGCGAAGTATTTGCCGCAGACAACGGCTTCCGTGCCGAAAAAGCGGGCGTCTATACGGTAAAATATACTGTTACGGACTTTATAGGTCAGTCGGCCTCCGCTAGCTATACGGTTACCGTAAAGATGGGCAGCACTCCGGTCTTTGTGGATAAGCCCGTAATGCCGTTTATGTTTATAAGCGGCTCTGAATACGTGCTGCCGGAGCTGTATGCCAACGATTATCGCAGCGGCTCGCTTCAGCGCAAGCTGGCTACGGCCGAGATTACCGACGGCAACGGTACGGTGACAGTCGGTGCGGGCGAAAAGTTTACGCCCGAGGTTGACGCCGACGGCGATAACGTTGAAGTAGTATTCAAATGCGAGGGTGCAACCTATCCGCTAAGCATTCCTGCCGTTAAGGCATGGGTGGAAGAGGGCGGCCGTCCCAGGCTTCAGCTGGAAAATTATCTCGTCGGCAACGGGGTTTCTTATAGCAAAAATACCGACTCCATAACGGTGACCGCAGGCGACAGCGACGGCGGCTGGGTGTTTGCCAACGATATGATCGCGTACAATTTCGATTTGCAGATTAAGGGCGCGGGCGCTAAGTCCAAGTTTGAAAGTCTTGTCATTGTTATGGCCGACGCTGAAAATCCCGAATGCGCGATTCAGGCGGAGCTTATAAACAATAACGCAAAGACGGAAATAAAGGTCGGCGATACGACCGTAGGACTCAGCGGCAGTTTCCTTGCCGGCACTACGTACAGCGTAGGCTACAGCGAGGGACAGATAACCATAGGAAGCGCCAAGCTTGATATAGACAAGACTGTTGACGGCAAGCCTTTTGAAGATTTTGCATCCGGAAGACTGCTTGTCGGCGTATATTTCAGCGGGGCTCAGACGGGCGCGGCATACGAGCTCATCTCAGTCAACGGGCATACGATGAACAACAGCACTACAGACCGTATCGCGCCTAAAATCGTCGTTTACGGAGACCACGGCGGTTCATACGCTTTGGGCAATAAAGTTATTCTCCCCGTGGCGGCGGCCAGCGACGTGGTGGATCCCAACGTCGTGCTTACCATGAGCGTAACGGACGGCAACGGTAAGATAATGACGGACGTCAACGGTCTTAAACTGGAAAACGTCGATCCGACCGTTCATTATACGATAGAGCTGAAGGTTTACGGACAGCATAACGTCGTTATTAAGGCAAACGATACCTTTAACCAGAGAAGCAACGAAAAAACTTACTCCTACGTATTAAACGTTGACGACAACGTTGCGCCAGAGTTTACGTTCAGCGGCGATTTCCAGACGTCGGCCAAAGTCGGCGATGCGCTGGTAATCCCCGATTTCACGGTGTCCGATAATCTTACGGAAGCGGATCAGATCATAGTGACCAAATACGCGCTTACTCCGAGCGGAGTGCTTGTCACCATTCCCGAGGGCTCCAACTCGATAAAGGCGACGCAGCCGGGCGATTACGAATTCCGTTTAATTGCTATGGACGAAAACGGCAACGTTAATATGATCAGAAAGACCGTTACGGTAACCGCTTAAAAGGAGGGAAAAATCATATGAAATGGTATAAAAAACTGGCTTTGGTTCTGGCGGCGGTTATGTGCTGCGGCACCGTGGCCGCATGCAAGGATCCGTCTGATCCCAGCAATCCTAACAATCCGGACGATCCCGGAAACCAGGGAGGTAACACTACCGTGACTACGCCTAAAGAGACCGTTACTGAGCCGGCCGAACATTTTGCTACCAACGTGCTTCATAAGGTAAGCGTGCAGGAAACGTCAAATCCGTTTGTTACCGACGAGGCTACGGAATACCGTATAGTCACGACTTCGGGCACGGAAGATAAGAAGGCGGCTGCGTTTATACAAAGCAATTTAAAGACGGCGACCGGCGCAACCTTTGAGCTTGTAGAATACGATTCCGACTTAGAGTGGAGCGCTGACGCAAAGTACATCGTGCTCAACGTGCCGGAGCTTTTTAAGTCGGCAGGCCTGACTATGCCCTCGGAGGAGCTGGGACAAACGGGCTATTACATTAAAAACGCCGGAAAGTCGGTGTTTATCGCAACAAAAAGCAGCATGGGTTCTCAGTACGGCGCGATAGCTTTTCTGCGTCACGTGGTCGGCTACGAAATGTACGCTTACGACACCGTCGTGTACGAAAAGAGCGGAGCTACATTGCCCGATATGGAAATTATTGAGCGTCCCGATTTTGAGTTTTACGTGCAGGGCAACAGCGTCAAGTCGGAGGCCGTTTACGGCATGGGCTTTTTAGGCAGTATTTTTATTCCGGTAGAGGGCGAGACGTGGCACAACAGCTTTAACTATCTCCCGCCCGATACCTATCGTAAAGCTCATCCCGACTGGTATTCGACAAAGGGCAACGAACTTTGCTACACCGCGCACGGCAACGAAACCGAATTCAACGCCATGGCTAAGGAGCTGGCCGATAAAATAAAGGTGCTTGCAAATCAGTACCCCGACCGCGCCAACATTACCATAACGATAGAGGATCACAACGACCAGTGCGACTGCGACGCCTGCAAAGCGTCCCGCGACGCTTACGGCGGAGCCGATTCCGCGGCGGTCGTAAAGCTTTGCAACGCGGTCAACAAGCAGGTTCAGCAATTTTTGGAGGAGCAGGCCGCGGCCGCCGGCAAGGAAAAGAGGGAGCTGAACATTCTGTTTTTTGCTTACAACAAGATGGAAAAGCCGCCCGTTAAAAAGGATGAGTCCGGCAAATGGGTTCCCTACGACAATTCCGTTATCTGCGACGATAACGTTGGCGTTTATATCGCTCCCATCCGCGCCGCATATAACCAGTCCTTCTATCATGACAACAACGTGTCGGCCAAGGAGTCTATCGAGGGCTGGGGCGCGCTGTCCAATAAGCTTTATATGTGGCTTTACGAGACCAATTACTCGCATTATCTGTACCCGATAAATACATACGACACTATGATTGAGACCTATCGCTTCTGCAAAAACAACAATGCGGTTTACATGATGAACGAGGGGCAGTACAATCAAGGCAACGTTACGCATTTCAGCAAGCTTAAGGAGTATTTCAACGCGCGTGCGGAGTTCAACGTAAACGACAACTTCAAGGATATCACGGACGACTTCTTCGCCAATTATTTTAAGGATGCCAACGCGCCGATGCGTCAGTTCTTCGACGAGCTTCAGGCGCACCTGAGATATCTAGAGGTTACTTATCCCGGCGACGTCAACGGCAATATCTACAATCCCATGGAGCAGGCCAAACTCTGGCCCAAGGGCTTATTGGATCATTGGCTAGATCTGATTGACGAGGCTTACGCCGCCATCGAGCATTACCGTACCGAAAACGCGGCGTTGTACGAGGTTCTTGCAAACCATATTAATCTCGAAAGCATTTTTCCTAGATTTGCAATAATCAGGTTGTATTCGGGCAAGTATTCGGCCGCTACGCTCCGCCGTATGCGCGAGGAATTCCGCGACGACTGCGTGACCTTTAATATAACGATGCTCAATGAGGGCACCTCGCTGGATACAGTGTTCGCATCCTGGGGACTTTAAGATTATGCCGGAAAAATTTATCAGATAAGGAGAATTAGGTATGAGAATTAAAAAATACCTGGTAGTAATAGTTGCGATGCTTGCCTTGCTGACTTTCGGCTTGGCGGGCTGTAAGCCGGACGAGCCGGCGCCGGTGGATCCCGAGCAGCCCGAGCCGCCGGTCGCAGCGGTTACCTTAAGCCAGAACACGGCGGAGCTTGACGTATATGAAACGCTTACGCTGACCGCTACGAAAGAAAACACCTGTCTCTTATACACATCTCCGAGCCCACGAGACGGAGCTACATCTC
>USBU01000002.1 GCA_900553005.1 uncultured Eubacteriales bacterium
ACCTCGACTAGTTTATACGTTTTAACTGCGTTTGTCAAACGTTTTTCATATATTTTTAATAAATTTTTATCGCGACAGCTTGTAATAAGCCGCTAAGTATGCTATAATTACAGCGCGTTAAAAGCCAAGCGCAATTTCAATACGGAGAACGCTTAAAGTGGAAAAAGAAAAAATCCTTAAAATCATCACGGTTTCCGCCATTATTTTTATAGCGATACTGGCGGCGGCTTTGATACTTAACCTTATAAAGCTGACGAACATAAATTCCAAAAAAGCCAATCTTGAGAAGCAGCTTAACGAGATTCAGCGGCAGATCGAGGAAAACGAATCGGAAATCGATTACATAAGCACCGACGAATATATCGATCAGTACGCGCGCGAATATCTAAATATGCAGGGAAAAGACGAAGAAGCTTTTACCGGCGTTTCAAAATAACTTGGACGCCGTTATCGACATAGGCAGCAATTCGGTAAGACTGCTGCTTAAAAAAACGGACGGCGTCAATGCCAAGGAGCTTGATTCCACCTCGCTTGCCGACGGACTGGCGCTGACAGGCGCTTTAAGCGCGCCCGCAATGGCGCGAACGTCGGAAGCCGTAAAACGCTTTACGATGAAAGCGGAAGCGGAGGGCGCGGAAAACATTTACATTTTCGGCACGGAAGCCATGCGCGCCGCCTCAAATTCAGAGGAATTCAGAATACGGCTTCAGGAAGAAACGGGGCGCCGCGTACACGTCGTTTCCGGAGACACGGAAGCTAAGCTTGGACTTTACGGCGCGATGACCGATATGCCGCCGGGCGAAATAACGGTAATCGATATCGGCGGAGCAAGCGTGGAAATCGTGCGCGGCAATTACGACAGGATAACCTACTGTAAATCTCTGCCGCTGGGAATGGTGCGGCTTATCGACGTTGCGGGAACAAACAGAGCCGATATAGAAAATTACGTTTCCAAAAACATAACGGCCTTCGGCCCGATCAGCGGCTGGGAGGCCGCAGCAATAGGCGGAACGGCCACCTCGCTTGCATCCATGGATCTGAATCAGAAAAAATACGACGCGCGTGAGGTTCACGGCCACATTCTTACGCTTGGGGCAATGCGCAGGCTTACCGACAAAATTTTTGCATCAAAATCAGTTACCGACGATTTTCCGTCGTTATCGCCTAAAAGAGCAAGGATAATAGGTCACGGCGCGATTATGCTGTCCGCGCTGACAGAATACCTCGGCTTAAACGAAGTCAGAGTTTCGGAATTCGACAACATGGAGGGTTACCTCTTTTGCATAAAAAACGGATTGCTCAGCTGTGACGCGTCGCTAAAATAAGGCGAAAACAGTCCGGCTCCCGCGCAAAACGCCGCGTCCTTAATCTATTCGGCAGGTAAAAATTAGCAGCCGTAATACCGCATAAAAGATACCGTCCGCTCCGATAATATAATCAAGCAGGAACGGTACAGCGCCAGCCTTAAGGTTAGCGAGTATTGTTCTCGCTAATCTAAAAAGGAGATGAAAGGATAATGGCTACGACTAAAAACACCAGAACCCAGTCTGCAAGCTCCAAGGCGTCCGCTCAGAAGAGTACCTCCAAGGCTACCGGAAAGAGCGCTTCCGCCAAGGCTGCAAAGTCCGTTAAGAACTGCAAATAAGCTGTCTTAACAAAGGCTTTTCAAGCCTTTCGGGTAAGACTGCGATCATACCCGAATAAAAACGGAACGGCATTGACCGTTCCGTTTTTTATGTACTCAATAAATTCACGACTCACATAATTTCGCTCAAAACCGGCAAACAAAGCTTTGAAAACCGTGTACGTAAGCAAATTTTATTCTTCTGCTCTTTCAGCGGCGTTAACAAACAAATTCCGTAAAACGGGAGCAGGCTTTCTGCGCGGCGGTTTTTACGGGCGCCGAAAAAAACAAGGAAGCAAGCAAAGCCCGCTTCCCCGATATCTAAAAGCGCACAATGAGTTTAACCTTTTTTAACAGCCGAAGTTCTTAAGAAATCAATGCTTGGAAAACTTATTTTTAAGGGCCTGAAGCATATCGTCAAGCGACTTTTCCTTCCTTTGAGGCCGCTGCTGACGTCCGTCGCGGCCGCCGGACACGGCGCGGTTTTCACGCCGCGCTCCGCCTTTAGGCGCCTGCGACACAAAACCGTCGGCCTGCTTTATCGAAAGATTGATACGATGCTTTGCCGCGTCAACTCCTATAACTTTGACCTTGACGACCTGACCTACGCTTAACGCCTCGGAAGGATGCTTTATAAAGCGATCCGAAATCTCGGATACGTGAACCAACCCGTCGTGATGAACGCCTATATCCACAAACGCGCCGAAATCAATGACGTTGCGGACGGTGCCGGTAAGCTGCATACCCTCCTTAAGATCGTTTATATCCATAAGGTCGGCCCTGAGCTGCGGCGGAGGAAGTTCCGCACGTATATCGCGGCCCGGCTTGAGAATTTCCTCTACTATATCGCGCAGCGTCATTTCTCCGATATTCAGCTCGGCGGCGACGCTGCTCTCTCCGTCGGATTTTATTTTGCTTTTCAGTTCTCCCAGTTTTCCGTTTTTAACGTCATCGTCGCTATAGCCGTATTTTGCCAGCAGTTTTTCGGCCGCGGCATAGCTTTCAGGGTGCACTCCCGTATTGTCAAGCACGCTGTCTCCGTCCTGAATACGTAAAAAGCCGGCGCACTGCTCGAAGGCCTTTGGCCCCAGCTTGTTGACTTCCAAAAGCTGTTTGCGGCTGACGAAAGGACTTTTTTTGCGGAACTCGACTATATTTTTGGCTATGGTCGTATTGAGTCCCGCCACATACGAGAGCAGGCTGTACGAAGCGGTATTAAGATCCACGCCGACGCTGTTGACGCAATCCTCGACCACGCCCTCCAGCACCTCGGTAAGCCTTTTTTGCGGCATGTCATGCTGATACTGCCCCACTCCTATGGATTTTACGTCGATTTTTATAAGCTCTGCAAGCGGATCCATAAGCCTGCGCGCAATGGAAACCGCGCTTCTTACCGTAACGTCGTACTGAGGAAATTCCTCCGTGCCCAGCTTGCTGGCCGAATAAACCGAAGCGCCTGCCTCGTTTACAACCATATACTGCAGCTTAGTAGGACATTCCTTAATCAACTCCGCCACAAAAATTTCGGATTCCTTGGAGGCAGTACCGTTTCCGATCGAAATCACCTCTACGCCGTATTTCCCTATAAGCCCCAAAAGCACGCGCTTAGCCTCCTCCGTCTTATTCTGCGGCGGAGTGGGATAAATAACCGTATGGTCCAGCACGTTGCCGTTTGCGTCGATGACCGCAATCTTGCAGCCTGTTCGATACGCCGGATCCAGTCCTAGAATTACCTTACCCTTAAGCGGCGGCTGCATCAAAAGCGGCTTTAAATTTACCTCGAACATTTTTATGGCCTGCTCGTCGGCCTTGTCGGTAAGCTCGTTTCTTACCTCGCGTTCGATAGACGGAAAAATAAGACGCGAATAGCTGTCCTCGATCGCCTCGTTCATCAGCTCGCCGAAAGCGCTGGGCTTCATGAACGCTGCTTTTATTTTTTCCACGGCGCGCGTCTCGTCCGCCGTCACCGACACCTTCAAACATTCGTCTTTTTCGCCTCGGTTCAACGCGAGTATGCGATGCGCCGGAAGAGTCTTGATCTTTTCGGAAAAATCCTTATACATCTCATACGTAACAAGCTTTTCCTTATCCTCCTGCTTATCCGAATATACGCTTGTAATGACGCCCTCATCGAAAAGGAACTCCCTTAACGTCTTGCGCATGGCGGCGTCGTCCGAAACGCGCTCCGCAATAATGTCCTTAGCTCCGGCAAGCGCTTCCTCGGGAGAAGCCACGCCCTTTTCCTCGTTTACGTAACCGGCGGCCAAAGCGATTATATCGCACTCAGCCTGCTCCTGAGCGAAAATAACGTCGGCAAGCGGCTCAAGTCCGCGCTCGACCGCAACGGACGCCCTGGTCTTTTTCTTTTGCTTGTATGGACGATAAACGTCCTCGACCTCGGTAAGCGTGGCGGCCTTTTCCAAAGCGGCGGCAAGCTCCTCCGTCCACTTTTCCTGTCCCTCTATTGAAGAGCGGACCTCAGCCTTTCTCGCCTCAAGATTTTTAAGATAATTAAGCCTGTCTGAAAAATCGCGCAGAAGCTCGTCGCTGCAGCCGCCGTGCATCTCCTTACGGTACCGCGCGATAAAAGGAATCGTATTTCCCTCCTCGATAAGGTCAACGATATTAGACGCATACTGCGGCTTAAGATTGAATTCCTCGGTTAATTTTGCTTTGATGTCCATTAAAAATGTTTCCTTGTAAATAAATTAAGCTTTGATAGTCGTTTATGAAACGGCTTTATTATTGTATATTATTTTCAAAATAAAAGCAAACGTTTTTCCGATAAAGACATAATGAGCAGCCTGCGGGAATAAAATTATACGGAGGTGAACGCTATGGAAAATCAACCGGTAAAAAAACGCCACTCCTTTACGCTGGATTCAAGATCCAAGGGAACAATGAACGGCGTGGAAGAAGTGCTGTCATACGGAGACGACGAGCTGTGTCTCGGCACAAGCGAAGGACGACTGACCGTAATCGGCAAGGGGCTTAAAATCGAAAAATACAATACCGAGGACGGCTCTCTGACCTTCTCCGGCCGCGTAAACTCGCTTCGCTACGACGAGAAAAAACCGCCGCTTTATAAAAGACTGTTCAAATGAGCGACGCCGTCTTATTTCTGGCATGTATCGGCGCGGGACTCGCTGCCCGCGCCGTCTTTATTCCGGCAAAGATAATCGCAAAAAAATACGGCGCACTCGTTACGATAATCTGCGACGTTTGCTTTGCGTTCCTTGCCGGAGTACCCTTTGCCGCTTTGCTGCTGTTTTTCAGGAGCGGAATTTTAGGCTACTTTATGGCGGCCGGTTTTTTAATAGGACTTGCGCTTCCCATATGTTTGCAGCCGGCCCTGAACGCCGTGAAAAGAAGACGTGAAAACCAAAAAGAGCAAAAAATACGCTGAACGCGCCTTTTTACGGCAAAGGAAATTTTCCTCCGCCCGCCACTGTTAATTTTTTTACACGCGCCGCGCTGCGGCCTTGCTTTTTTATTTTAAAAGCATTATAATATGAGCAAGCTTTTTCTTAAGGAGGAAAAAAATGAAAATCGGAGTGATAACCGAAAATTTCCAAAGCAGATACGAAAGCGGAGAAATTTTCGCAAAATTAAAGCAAATAGGCTTTGACGGAGTGGATTATACGCTGAGCCTGACGTATAAAAAACCCGACAAAATATTTTCCGAGCCGCGGCAGACATGGATAAAACACTTCCGGTCCGTTGCCGAAGCCATGAGAGAAAACGGCATAGAGGCCTTTCAGACGCACGCAACCTTTCCCACCGATTACGACTCCGACGGAATCCCTGCCGCTCAAAGACGGCTTTCGCAGGCAGGACTGGAGCAATTCAGCCGTGAAATAGAGACTACAGCCCTGTTGGGCGCACCATATATCGTCATTCATCCGATAAATATTGCGGTGTATTCGACTGACAAGCAGGCCGATTTTGAAGCGAATATGGACTTTTTTTCAAAAATCAAACCCGTTTTACAAGAGTTTAACGTAAAACTCGGCGTGGAAAATATGTTCACTTGGGACAGCATCAGAAACCGTCACTGTCCGACAGGCTGCTCTACTCCCGAAGATATGATAAAATACATTGACTCGGCAAACTCGGACAGCTTTGTCGGATGTCTGGATACGGGACATATGCTTATCAACTGCTTTTCTCCGGCGGAGGCCGTCAGAAAGCTGGGAAAACGCTTGAAGCTTTTGCACGTGCACGACAATTACGGAGTAACCGACAATCATAACGCGCCCGGACAGGGCCGAACCGATTGGCACGACTTTGCCGCCGCGCTAAAGGAAACGAATTACGACGGAGCCTTTTGTATGGAAACCTCATTCGGCGGAGTTATGAATATTGCGCCGGAACTTGCCTGGGATTACGCGCGCTACGCTTACGCAGCCGCAAAGAAAATCACTTCCCTGACCGAATAAGCTTAATACGCGCACATGCGCATATCAAGCCGGCGCGTAACAAGTTATAAAACCCGCTCCGCCGACAATTTTGATATTATAAAATCGACTCCCGCAGATCCGTAACGGATTTGCGGGAGTTTTTCGGTTTTACCGCGCAGACGCGCTTTACTATTTAAATGCAATAATAAGGGCGAAAGCGGCTTCATCGCCTCCGCCCTTAAGATCGATCATTTTGTGACAGAAATCAAAAAATACCTTTGTAAAATGAAACAGCGTCATTTCTGACCGAAAAAATCGTGCTGACGGAGCGCCTCATATAAAATTATCGCAACCGAATTGGAAAGATTGAGCGATCTTAATGCTCCGTACATGGGGATGCGCACGGCGCGCGCGTAATCATTGTAAATAAGAGATTCGGGCAGACCTTTGGTTTCCTTGCCGAACAGGATAAAACAGCCGTCCGGATACCGGACGTCGCAATAACTTTTACCCGCTTTTGTCGTAGCGTAGAAAAACGAGCCTCCTGAATTTTTTTCAAAAAAATCCTCCAGGCTGTCGTAATATACTATATCGACCTTATCCCAATAATCGAGTCCGGCGCGGCGCAGCGATTTTTCGCTTACGTCAAAGCCAAGCGGCCTGACAAGATGAAGTTTTGTCGCGGTACACGCGCACGTGCGCGCAATATTACCCGTGTTTTGCGGAATCTCAGGCTCTACAAGCACAATATTAAGCATTATAATATCGCAAATTTACCAGCTGAAGCGGTTGACTCCGCTGCTTAGCGCAAAGCTGTTGAAACAGCCGAGACGCTTGTTGACCTCTGCGGATTCTCCCCACGGATCAAGCAAAAGCTCCTCAAGCTCCGGTATGCGGGCCTCCTTACCGGCGGCATAACGCTCCAACCGGGCCGCGCAATGCTCCACGCGCTTGATAAGTCCGCCTATACGATAGTCCTGTACCTCAAAGCCCTGCGGCTTGTTTTCGCGGCTCCACTGATATTCAAATGCCGCGTAAAACTGCTCCAGCTTGCGGATAAGCGGATAATAATAGGTTTTTACAAGCTCCTTGATCGCCTTTGGATCGTTAGTCTTGTAAGCGTTGCGCGTCTTTACGCCCAGCTCGTATTTGAGCTGCAGCGCCTCGCACAGGCAGCGCTGCGTGGTAAAGATATACGAATACCTGCCGGCAATTTTTTCCACTGCTTTCAGATCTTTGATATGCTTTTCATATACCGCGGCGTCGCCTTCCTTTACCAGCGGATCCAAAAGCCCGCCTATGCAATCGTTGTAAAGCATATATTTGGAAGGATTGTTATGGTTGGGAGCCAGATACTCGTCCACACAGTCGGCAGCCTCGATTTCCATAAATTTTTCCAGCTCTATATCGGTCAGAGCGTAAAAGGCCTCGGCGTATTTATCGCTGCCGTAAGCGTATTCTCCCACCATGGACAGCGTAGGCAGCACGCTGAGATCCGAGCACTCCGCCCCGTCGTCTCCCCACATGGTCATAAGTATTTTATCTATGCCCTTTGCCTCGCAGGCCTTAAGAGCGGTCTGAGTCACGCTGAGAGAAAACTTATTTGCGGGGGCAAAGCCCGACCACATCCACGCTCCGCCGGCAAACATAACGTCGCGGTTAAATTCCTTGTGGCGGTCTATCATGGTCTCGTAAACATTCTGGTCGCTGTTATAGTAATCCCAATATACAAGCCTGAGATCCTCGGGAACCAGCTCGATCACCTCCTGGTCGATAGCGCGTCCGTCGGAAACGTAATAAGCTCCGCCGAATGCTAGCCTGAAAAACATATCGCTCCACATCATGGGACGATAATCGTATTTTTTGGCAAGCTCTACCACCTTATTCAAATGCTTAAGCATGATCTCGCTGCGATTTTCCGCCGCGCCGTGCATATCCTCGTATTTGCCGCGTCCGATCATGTGCGCCTCGTCCATGCCGATGTGAATCTTGCGCGAACGGAAGCTTTTGCTGAGCGTAATAAACATATGTTCTATAAGCTCGTAGGTGCGCTCCTCCCCTATAAGCAGAATATCGTCGGTATCGTTCAGCTCACGGTAAGCATTCCAGCGGAAAATCTGATTAAGATGCGCAAGCGTCTGAATGCACGGCACTATTTCTATACCGAAGCGGAAAGCGTAATCGTCAAGCTCATTCATTTCAGCGACGGTATATCTTCCGCGCAGATAACCGAAATACGGCTCCGACTCCACCTCGTAGGTATCCTCGGTATAAAGCTGAAGCTGATTATACCCCATCAGCGCGAGATTGCGTATAATCTCCTTTACGTGGCCGACGCTGCGCACCGCGTTTCGGGAACAATCCAGCATGATGCCCAGCTCCTCCGTGCGGCAGGTCTCGGAAACGGAAAAGCCCTTTTTGTTGAAATTTTGTTTCACAAGTCTGAGTCCGCGGAAAAACTGATTGAGCGACGGATATTCGACTGAAATAGTCTTGCCGTCAAAAGACACGTTAAGCGTTTCGCCCTCGGACGCAACAAGCTCGTATCCGCCGCCGTCAAGAGTAAAACCGAGCTGAGCGGCAACCTCCCCCGTGCAATCGCGCAGACTGTCGGGAAGTCTGGAAATATTAACTTTCATTTTAACCCTCCGTATTTATGGTTGTTTGGTTTTATATTATTGTAGCAGATAGCGCGCAAAAAAACAAGTCAAATCATAATATTTCTTTTATCAAACCGACATATAAATTTACGGCGGCAAGCAAAAAATACGGTCAGCCGTGGCCTTTTTTCATAATACGCAAGCGGACGTCATATAGATTTAAATATATGAGTTATCTCGAAGCTTTGATACTGGGTTTAATCCAGGGACTTACGGAATTTCTGCCCGTTTCCAGCAGCGGGCATTTGGTGTTGTTTACACGCGTCACCGGCACGGAAGCGTCGCTGTTTTTTGATCTTGTGCTTCACCTAGGCACATTGCTGGCGGTAATCATAATGTTCCGCAGGGAATTAACCGACGTTGTAAAAAAACCTTTTTCAAAACGCTCTCGCATGCTTATGTTGTCGACGGCTGTTTCAGCGGCAATAGTTTTTCTGATAAAAGACCTTGCGGACAACGCCTTCGACGGTATGAGTCTGCCGTTCTTTTTTATGATAACCGCGGTTGCGCTTACGGCATCCAGCTTCTTTTCCCCGAAAACGCGCGTAAAAGAAATAGGAGCGCTTGACGCCGTAATTATAGGCGCCGCACAAGGCTTTGCGGCTTTCCCGGGACTGTCAAGAAGCGGACTTACCGCTTCGGCCGGCAATCTGCTGGGCGTCAAGGAGGATGAAAACGCCTCGTACTGCTTTATTCTGTCCGTTCCCATTATTCTCGGCTCGGCCTTAATAGAAGCGATCGGCGGCAATTACAGTCCAGTGCCTTTCGGCTGTCTGATAATCGGCTTTTTTACAGCTTTTTTATCGGGAATACTCGCGCTTAAACTCATTAAAAAGGTTTTTCTTAAAAACCGCTTCGATATTTTTGCCGCATATCTTACCTTGCTGTCATTGTTTTTGATAATCAACGATCTTTGGCTTCATCTATTCTGAACATAAATTAAAAAATCTGAAGCCTTCCATACAACATGCCGCACCTGTTTTCAACGGTAAGCTGGCCGCCGATTTTAACTTTTTACAGCGAACAACGAATAAAAATCGTATATATGTAGATAATAATCGTAGAAAACCGACAAGGAGATTTTTACGATGACAACCGCAGTGAAAAGACAACGGATTACGCCGGCAATGCACTTTCTGTACCTTTTGCTCATTGCCGCCGCGACAATTGCGCTTGGAACCTTTCTGGGGTTTTTAGGAGGCGCTACCGAAGGCTATTCCGGACTGGTAAGACCTGTTTTTATGCCTCCGGATATAGTCTTTTCGATAGTATGGCCCATTCTGTATTTCATGATGGCGGCTTCGTTTTACATCACCATAGTAGAAACGCCCTACACTAAGGAAACCAAGGCCCTGCGTATCGCTTCAATAGTATTGTTTGCCGTTCAGCTTGCCGTTAACGTTACCTGGCCGATGATATTTTTCAAGGCGGATATGTATTTCTTTGCGTTTATATGGCTGGCGGTGCTTGATGCGCTTGTTACCGCCCTTGTGATTATAAATTTCAAGGTCAACGTCTGGTCCGCCATACTCTTGATACCGTATCTCGGGTGGATAATTTTCGCCACCTGTCTGAACGTCATGATTGCGGTTTTCAATTAAGTAAAACAAAAACGCTCGATATATTTAATAAAACAGCCGAAACCGAGTTTTCCTTATTGCACACGCGCGGCGCCGCACAAATATCATTAAAAATTTTTTTCTATCAATTGCAAAACGCAAAGGTTTGTGATAGAATGTATTTGTTTTAATTTATATATTCCGACATATGTTTTATTATATCCTTTATAATCAAGCAGATTTACCCGACGCATCATGATCCAACGAGCGCAAAAAAGATATAATAAAAAATAGACGAAAAACTTTTAAAATTCTGACCGCGTCCATCATTCGACGCACAAAAAGGAAAACTATGTTTGACGGACTGGGTACAACCATCAAAGATTTGGCAAGATTATCGAACGCGAAAAGTCGTTCGATCTGCATGGAAAACCGCACGGGCGAAAAGGGCGCAGGCGGCATGGCCACGGAAGGCACAGGAGCGGCGTGCGCACGCGATTTAGGCAAGGGCTGGAAAGTTTCACCCTCCGCGCTGCTACGCCCCGGAGAAATATTTACTATGGCGGATTACCGCGGCAGCGGCGCGATCGAGCACATATGGATGACCTGTCATTACAGCAAATGGCGCAGTCTCGTGTGGAAGATTTACTGGGACGATGAAACTCAGCCGTCCGTGCTTGTGCCCGTAGGCGACTTTTTCTGCAACGGTTGGAATGAGCGCGCTAACGTCTCATCTCTGCCGATCGCGGTGAATCCTTCCGGCGGATTTAACTGCTATTTCGAAATGCCTTTCCGCAAGGGATTCCGCATGGAAATGCAGAATCTTAGCGACGAAGAAGTGTATCTGTATTATCAGATAGATTTTATCGAAACAGAAGTTTCCGACGACTACGCTTATTTTCATGCGTCGTTCAACCGTACCGCCGCGCACGATCCTCAAAAGGACATCGTAATTGCGGACCGCATCCTTGGCCGCGGACAGTATGTGGGGACATACCTTGCCTGGCAAGTCAACAACAACGGCTGGTGGGGCGAAGGCGAGGTCAAGTTCTTTATCGACGGCGATACCGATTATCCCACGATCTGCGGCACGGGCACCGAAGATTATTTCGGCGGGGCATGGAACTGGGAGCAGCCCGCCGGCGAATACGGGACGTATTCGACAGCATATTTGGGAATGCACCAGGTGATCAAACCCGACGGTCTGTACCGCGCCAATATGCGTTTCGGCATGTATCGCTGGCATATCCGAGACGCCGTCCGGTTCGAGCACGATCTCAGGGTTACCATACAAGATCTCGGCTGGCGTTCGGGCGGACGATATTTAGTACAAAACTCCGACGTATCCGCGACGGCGTTCTGGTATCAGACGGAGCCGCACGCGCCGCTGGCGGAGATGCAGCGCGACAAGCTGGAAAATATCTGACGTCCGACACGGAGATCCGCGGCTGAAATCGTGTTTTTAGCGACATATAGAAGACAAAGATCCATAAAAAGCCAGAATCAAAAAATCCTAGATTGCCTATAATGTCGTCGTCTCAATCCACGAGATTTTCATAGAGGATCCCAATGCTGTCTCTTCCCTCGCCGGTTATCCGTTTTACGATCAGATCGACGACATGCGAAAGTCGCGATCCGCGCACTTAACAGCCAACACATGCGTCCTGACTCATAAGGCGACTAAGCATTCCGTTTACATCGGCAAAACCGAAAAATTTTTTCGATACAAAACAAAATTTCCGTTTTTTCATATAAGCTAATTACGACACAAAAAAGGACAGGTTTTACAAAAACCTGCCCTTTTATTGCATTAATTGGTTTTTCAGCCGATTACTTGCCGAAATATCTCTTTAAAAGACCGGCAAAGCCAGCGCCGTGACGCGCCTCGTCCTTTGCCATCTCGTGTACAGTGTCGTGAACAGCGTCGTAACCAAGCTCTTTGGCGCGCTTAGCAAGCTCAAGCTTACCCTTGCAGGCGCCGCCTTCAGCCATATAACGAAGCTCGAGATTCTTCTTGGTCGAATCGGTAACAACCTCGCCGAGAAGCTCGGCAAATTTTGCGGCGTGCTCTGCTTCCTCGAAAGCGTATCTCTTATAGGCCTCTGCGACCTCGGGATAGCCTTCACGCTCGGCAACTCTGGACATGGCCAGATACATACCGACCTCGGTGCACTCGCCGTTAAAATTTTCCTTAAGTCCGTTAACGATGATTTCGTCCTCTACCTTTCCGTCGCCTACATGATGCTCGCAGGCCCATGCCTCCTTGTCGCCGGAAATGGCCTCAAACTTGGTGGCTCCGCACTGGGGGCATCTGGTAACGCCGTCCTCTACCACGCATCCGCAAACAAGACATCTTTTCATATTCCTAATTCCTCCGTAAATAAATTTTTATATCAGAAACGCCTTTCCTTGAAAGCGAATCTTTCAGTTTTCATTCCGTCGTCCGCATTCCGGGCAAACGCCGTAAAAGATCAGCTTTTCGCGTTTAACCTCGTATCCTAACTGCTCGACGGCGTCGCTCATAGGCGAAGCTATAAACAGGTCCTTGATCTTACCGCACTTTTCGCATACGAAATGCGCGTGATTTGAAACATCGGCATCGTAATGAACGCAATCCTTTGTTGTTTCAAGCGTATTTACCAATCCGTCGGCTACAAGCCGCCTTAAATTCCGATAAACGGTAGCGATTCCTATATCCGGCAGCTTTTTCCTGACCTCGGCAAATATAGATTCCACGTCGGGATGAGCGGTTGTGCTTGCAAGCGTCTCGTAAATAAGCCGGCGCTGCTGCGAAGAGCGCTTGGCTTTTTCCTCTGTACGATTAACTTGTCCTCCGCCGTTCTCCATATAATACTCCATAAATTGATAACGATTATCATTATCAGTTATATAATACAGCTTTTTCTAAGCTTTGTCAAGAGTTTTACAAAAGTTTTTAAAATTTTTTTACTACGGATTTATCACGCCTGGAGCCCGGAAAACGTAGTACAAATTTTACAATCCAAACAAATCAATAAAAAAACAAAACGTATCGGCATTGCATGACGCGACAGACATATGCTATACTTTTATCGGGCGGGCGGAAAGCCCGAGAAAAAAAACTACGGAGGAAATTATGTTTACCTTAACGCCGCCGATGGGCTGGAACTCATGGAACACGTTTGCGCAAAATATCGATGAAAATCTGATACGGCAATGCGCCGACGTCATCGTCGAAAAAGGCTTGGATAAGCTTGGCTACAAATATGTAGTTATAGACGACTGCTGGTCCGAAAAGGTGCGGGACAAAAACGGCCGGCTGGTTCCCGACAAAAAGAAATTCCCTTCCGGAATGAAGACGCTTGCAGATTACATACATGCAAAAGGGCTTAAATTCGGGATGTATTCGTGCGCGGGCACACTTACCTGCGGCGGCTATCCGTCAAGCTACGAATACGAATTTATCGACGCCAAGACATTTGCCGAATGGGGCGTAGATTTTCTTAAATATGATTTCTGTTTTAAACCCGAATTCGTGCAGGGTAAAAATCTGTACCGCAGAATGGGCGCGGCGCTGGCAAACTGCGGCCGCGACATACTGTTCAGCGCGTGCAGCTGGGGCGCAGAGCAAACTCACGAATGGATAAGATCCACCGGAGCGGGAATGTGGCGCTCGACCGGAGATATATTCGACAGCTGGGAATCGATCAAGTCAATAATTCTTCAGCAGATTGACAGAGCAGGCGCTTACTGCGGAGCCGGCGCAATGCCTTTCGGCGGCATAGGCTGCTTCAACGATATGGATATGCTTGTCGTCGGAATGCACGGCAAAGGCCACGTGGGGCTGACCGGTTGCAGCTACGAGGAATATAAAACGCATTTTTCCGCTTGGGCGATATTCGCCTCTCCCCTCATGATAGGCTGCGATATACGAAATATGGATGCCGAAACGGAAAAAATCCTAACTAATAAGGATGTGATCGCGGTCAATCAGGACGAACGCGGCGCGCAGCCGTACATTGCTAACGAGGTGTGGCTTAAGGCTCATAACGCCGGCTCGCCCGTCATTGCAAGGCTGATGAACAACGGCGACATTGCCGTTGCAATGTTTAACCTCAGCGACGAAAAGGCTCGCGTGGATTTCCGCGGAGACCAACTGGGATTATCCCGCTCGACGCGCGTAAGACTGTTTGCGCGCGATCTGTGGTCGGGAGAGGAATTTGAAATTCATAACTACACCTATTGCACTCAGGCAGAACCGCATTCCTGCACGCTTTTGCGCGTCAAAATCGTTCCGGAAGAATGAGCGTCTGTATTAACTGCGGAAGAGAGCTTTCTCCCACAGATATAGGTCTTACCAAAAAGCTGATTAACCGCGGAGCAACTCAATTCATGTGCAAAAAATGTCTTGCGGATAAATTCAACGTTACCGAAACCCGCTTGGACGAAAAGGTAGCCGAATTCCGCGCCGCCGGATGCCTGCTGTTTCCGCCCTTTGAAGAACGGTAAAGCATGGAGAATTATATGAAAGCCGTCTGCAACAGACGGCTTTTTTGCCGCGTCTCATTCAAGCGTTTATAGAATCAACTCACTCCCGAAAGCCCGCTCCTCAAAAGCGTTTAAGCTTAAAATAAAACTTATACGGAAAGCAACGGCGCGCGACGAAAAGCCGAACGCGTCTTCAGATTTTACCGCCACGCATAAAAATATAAACGGGCTTGCAAGCATATGCAAACCCGTTTTTATCATACGGTTAAAAAAATTATTTTAGGTTATCTCGCGCCAAGTTTTTTCAGAATTTCTCCGGCCAGCTTTGCATCGTTACAGGTAAAGCCTACCGCACCGCGCTCCAAAGCGGTCTTAATAAGCTCCTCTTTATCTTCCTTGTAATAGTACCAAGGCTCCGCGCCGTAAGACGATATAAGCTCGTAGGCCTCCTTGGGACATACCGTGCCGTTATTGCTCCAGTCGGCTTTGCCGTCGGGAGAAAAAGTCACGTTAAACAGGCATACGCAAAAGCACCGACGCCAGAAATTTTCGGAAAAGTAATCGCCCAAAAACTGCATCGGATAATAGCCGTGAAGCCTTATGCGTTTGTTATACTTAGTATATACGTAATTGAGAATATCTCCCGAGAAGCTGTTGATATAGCTTCTGTCCGTCACTCCGTATTCATCCATAAGAGCTATGGCTTTATCGCAGGATTCGTAAGCAAACGCGCCGCTGTCGCCGGGATAATCCTTCAGCTCGATATTCAGCTCGATATCCTTGCGGTCTTTGACAAGCTCTAAGAATTCGCGCAGCGTGGGTACCCTCTCTCCCCTGAATTCCTCGCCTTTTTTAACGCCCGCATCCGCACGACGCACGTCGGCAAAATCAGTTTCCCTGACAAGTCCGTCCATATCGGTCGTGCGGCTGAGATTATGGTCGTGAATAAGCACTAATTCTCCGTCGCGCGTCATATGTACGTCCGTCTCGATCATATCGATATCCAGCTTTAACGCCTCTTTAAATGCAAGCATGGTATTTTCCGGATAATACTTGGAAAATCCTCTGTGCGCCGCCAATCTTACTTTTTTCATCGTTTTACCTCCAGAATATTGAATATAATTCTACTCCCGGCAGTTTTAAAAGTCAAGCATATCGCACAACGCAATAAAATTTACCGACCGGCTTTCTGTCTTGAACAACTCCCGCAGCCCTCACATATTATGAAAGCAGGGAGAACTTTTTGCAGCAAGCAAATTAAAATGCAAAAAGGCCGATGTAAGCCGGCGCTCCTGCAAACAAACGAAAAAAAACAACGATTTACAAGGAGAAGATTATGATTTTCAAAAATTTCGGCTGCGGCTGCGGCAATTCATGTTCAGGCTGGGACAACGACTGCGGATGCAACGGACAGAACAACTGCGGATGCACAAAACCGGATTGGAATGATAACTGCGGCTGCTCGGACTGCGGGTGCGGCAACACCGGCTGGGAATGCTGCGACTGCGGCTTTCCCGACAATAACGGCTGCGGCTGCGACAACGATTGCTGCTCCTGCAACAGGGGATGCAATTCGGACTGCGGATGCCGCCGCTCCGGCGCCGTATCGTGCAGATGCAGATTAAGCGGCTGCTTCGGCAATTTGTTCCGCTTCTGATAATATTATGCCCGAAGCGTCCCCTGCTTTTAACGAGGGGACGCTTTAATTTTACCGCCGATACGCCTATCGTCCGCAAAACGCTTTTGTATAACGAAATATACTGCCGCTCAGGCAGCGTTATCAACAATATTGCAGACAAACCATATAAGACGCAAATCACACAGACACAATTTAATAATAACGGAGCGTTACCGTACAATCGTAATTAAAAAAAACTTACCGCTATCGACGGTAAGTTTTTTTATTTTAGCTTCAACAATCCGTCAAAACCGCAGCGATACGAAAAAACACTGCGTTTTTAACGTTACTCTCCCTTATAGGGCAGCAGGGCAATCGCTCTTGCGCGTTTTATGGCGACGGCAAGCTGACGCTGATGCTCGGCGCAGACTCCGGAAGCGCGGCGGGGAATAATCTTACCCTTTTCGGTAACGAATCTTTTAAGCTTAGCCACGTCCTTATAATCGATTTCCTCTACCTTTTCGACGCAGAAAGCGCAAACCTTTTTCTTTGGCGCGCGTCTGAACTTTTTGGACTTATCGTCGGTATCGACGTTTTTATTAACATTTTTCTTATCCATGATAAATTAACCTCTTTAATGAAATTTAAAACGGCAGATCGTCGGTATCCACAGGCTCCAACTCGCTGACCTTTTTAGCAGGAGCGGAAACCTTCTGCGCGCCTGCTCCTGAGCCGGAATAAGAGCCGCCGTCGGTATTTTTGGGAGAAATAAACTCCACGTCTTCGGCAACTATATCGGTAGCGTAGCGCTTGTTGCCGTCCTTATCCTCGTAAGTGCGGTTTTGCAAGCTGCCCACGACGCAAACCTTGCTCCCCTTAAACAGATACTTGCTGCAGTTGTCGGCAAGCCCTCTCCAGGTAACGATATTGATGAAATCCGTTTCGCGTTCGCCGTTAGCGTTTGCATAAGTGCGGTTTACGGCGATGGAAAATCTGCACAGAGAAACGCCGCTGCCCGTGGTCTGAAATTCAGGATCGCGAGTAAGATTACCGATAAAAATACATTTGTTCATATTACCAGCACCGTCCGCTTACTTCTTTACGACTATAAATCTCATAACTTCGTCGGTAATGCGCATCTGGCGCTCAAGTTCCTGCGGGAGCTGAGCCGGTGCCTCGAAGTTCATAAGAACATAGTAGCCTTCGGACTTGTAGTCGATATCGTAGGCAAGCTTTTTGACGCCCCATTTATCGACGTTTTCCACGCTGCCGCCCGCCGCTTCAACAACGCCCTTGAACTTATCGCAAAGAGCGTCTTTTGCCGCGTCGTCGAGCTTTGCATCGAGAATATACAAAACCTCGTACTTGTTCATGAAATATACCTCCTTATGGTCTTAATGTCCCCGATTTCCTCGGAGAAAGGACGTCCGTTTTTCGGACAAAATATATTATAGCATTATTTATAGGATTTTGGCAACTGATTTAAGCGAAAAAAGCGGAGAAAAACAGTTTTCGTCCGCTTTTAAAGGTTTCTGACCGCCGTTTCTGCTTATCGGCGACTATTACAGCTTATCTATATCGACGATAAGCGAAATATACTTTGTTACGTCTTCCGAAATTTCCTTAAGACAGTCGCCCGCCTCGGAGAAAGAAATCCGCCTCGAAATTAGAGGATTGACGTCCACGGCACGTGAAGCCAGCATATTGACCGCGGACAGATAGTTATCCTCCGCTCCGGTAACCGAATCGACGCTTACCCCCTTACTGAGCAGCGGCATAAAATCCAGCGTCAGATTTACCTTTACGTCGTCAAGCCCGGCGAAAACCGCTCTCCCCGAGCGAGAAAGGCACTCGAAGGCGCGCTGAAGCGGCATATTGGAAAGCAAACAGTAAGCCATGGTTTCCGCCATTTTTCCGCACGTAATGGTAAATATTTTTTTGACGGGATCGGTATCTACCGCATTTATAGTATAATATATGCCCAAACGCTCGGCAAGCTCCAGCCGATCGCGTCGCAAATCAACCAGTATGGGCACAGCCTGATAATACAGCGCCGCCTGCGCAAGAATCAGTCCCACTCCGGTTGCGCCCATGATGACGATATGCTCCCCCTTTTCCAGCTTAAGCTTGTCAAGAGCGGCGATCGCCAATGCAACCGACTCTATAAAAACTCCCTCCTCAGGCGTAACCTTGGGCGGAAGCAATATAAGATCGGACTGAGGAACAACCATGAAATCGCGCAATACCCCGTCTTCTGTTTTGCCGTAGGTATAGCTGTGCTCGCAATCCGACTTATGACCACTGCGGCAGTGACTGCACTCTCCGCAGGAAGACACGGGACGAACGTAAACCCTGTCGCCGCGCTTAAAGCCGCCTACTTCCTCTCCTGTCTCGGTAACAAGCCCGACGCCGTTTCTGCCCAGAATCAAAGGCAGCCTTGAGCCGCCGGCATTATACAGACTGCATTCCGACGTGTCTAAGGACGACTCAAGCATTTTAAGCTTGACGCACGAAGGCGTAACGGCCTGCGGCCCTAAATCCGCAAGCTCGACATTATGCTCGCTGTTGACCATCCAAGCTTTCATTTCTGCTCCTCTTTACACAGATTTTTTCCGATTGCCATTGAGTATAGTATATCATATCGTTGGCCGAAAAACAACTTTTTAGGAAGTATTTTTAATTTTTACGCATCACGGCATATTATTTATACTTTAAAAAAGCATTTAAAAACGGCGGACAAAAGCGCGGCGCGTCATAAACAAACGCACGTTTCATCCGCCGAGAACAAAGTCTTTAGCCGCATTAAACGTATTTTTCCGTCAATTCTGCAGCATCGTCGTCGAGCAGAATTTCCAGCTGCGAAAACTCGATTTCAAACGTCTTGCTGGAGGTAAATCCTATTCCGAAAGCGACCTCTCCGCTGCCGACGGCAAAAACGTGTCCTTTGTCGGCGCTGTCGTAAACTTTAACGTAGTCGCCCGCAGTATCGGAAAAATAATACAGCCGATACGCGCCGTCCTCACGTATGAACATATACGAATACGTGCGTCCCACCGCATTCCAAGTAAGATTATCGTATTCGTCAGTAAGATTGTTTTCGTTTTTCACCACCTCGGACCAAGAGCCGGAAACGGAGGTCTGTATCCTGTAACCCGTGCTCCAAAAGCCTATAAACGAAGAATTCACTCCGTCGTACACGATAACTCCTATTGCGGGATCATACTCGACTCCGGAGTTTTTAAGTTCCTCGGGCGAAGAAAAGGCGCTTATATCGGTTTTGTTGACGACGCTGAACTTTATAACGGCGTCCGTACCGATACCGTCCGTAAAATAAGCGGTTTTATTTCTGGTCGCCGTATAAACGTTTTCGTCTTTGCGGCTTTCGTCCCACACGGACATATCCGACGCCACGGGCGAGCCGTTAAGCTCCGCGCCGCCGCCGAGCGCATATTCCGGCGCTTTCAGCTCAGGCTGATTTACGCCGTACTCATAGTCGAACCGCGCGGCGCGTTTTCCGTCCTTTTTAACCGTAATCTCATAACGACGTGAAGCGGAAAGCTTTACCGAATACCCGCCGTCGTCCCCCGATCTGAGATAATAAATATCCGGCGAGCCGATAGCCTCGATCACTATCAGCGCGTCGGCAACTATTTTTCCGCCGGGCGCCGAAGTAAGAACACCGGACAACGTAAACGAATCATCGATTTCCGTAAAAACGGCTTCAATAAACGCGGCTCCGCGTCTTACCGGCGCCTCGATATACCCGGACTCGACGCTGTCCGCAGTTACGTCCGCACCGTTCAGTCTTACGCTATGCAGCCTGCTGCCGCTGTCAGGAACAAAATAAGCTTTTGCCGTGTCTCCGTCTTCCGGAATCGGCTCGGGAATAATCACTCTGCCTGCGCCCGATACCGATATTGCCGGCAGATAATTTCCCTCGCTGCCGGCCGGACTTGCCGCCAGTGCGGAAAATTTATCTTTAAAAACCGTATAATCCGGATGCGAAAACGATATCGATGAAGCGTCCGAATACACGCCCACCGCGCAAGCGCCTGCGTAAGACGGCAGCGAATATGCATAAAGAATATCGTCTCCCGATACCGCCATAACCGTATCCGAGGCCTTTATCACCTTAAGCTTTGCGGCTTGAGACAGCTCAAACGGAAAATCCAGTCGGCTACCGCCGAAGGACAGCGTTATTCCGCCCGTAGCGCCGCTGCCCGCAGACGCGGAAACCGAAAAGCTGAAATTATCGGCATAGCCTGGAGCATACCACGCCTCCTGCCGTCCGTCGCCGGAGGTAATCGCTCCCGAAGAATTTAAAGTAACGCCGTCGGTCAGGACGTCGCCGCCTATGCTGGAACCGAACGCCTCGCTGCTGCCGGAAGCCTCGTATCCTCCGGCCGTAAAAGAAGGATAGGAATTTGGCACGATTACGGCGACTCCGGAAGGAAGCAGCAAATCGCCCGAGGTATTTTCACCCGGAGAAACTACGCGGTAATATGCCGGCAAGAATCTTATCCGTGCGTAAGGAGACGAAAAGCCTAGCTCCTCCCAGGAAACGAATGCCTCCGCGGTAAAGCTCTCGGTAGCGCCGGAATTGACTCTGCCAGAAAGCGCGGCGCCGGTAGTAACGCGCGAATTAAACAGCTTATGATTGTACGGATCAACGTAAATCTCCTTATAGCCGCCGCCGTTTAAACCGAAATAAAACTTAAAATGCGTATTTTTTGTAAATTTATTTTTTGCAGTCCAGCTTATCCTGTCGTCGTAAGCGCGCGCATAAAAATATGCGCCTTTGTCCGTAAACACGCTGGAAGCCTCGATTTTTACGCCACCATCGACGAATACGTATTTGCTTCGGCCCAACAGTTCCGGCTCGGTAAGCAGACCGTCAATACGGAAAACATCGTCGGGAACGCTCCCGTTAGCGTTACTGTAAACGGGCTTGTCGCTTCCGACGTTTGCGTCGGTCCTGCCCAGCACGACTATATCGCCTATCCTGAGCTTAGAGCCTGAAGGATTGTATTTATCCTGCGATCTTACGTTAATTAATATCTTTTTGACCTTTACGGCCGAGAAATCGGCAATGACCGCTCCACCGGGACGCATAACGGATTTTTCGCGGTCAACGCTGTTTTCATCGGCGCTAAGCCCCTCCAAAGTTTTTTCCGAGCCGTCCGCCATAATCAGCTTAATCGAGCTTACCCGTTCCAACGCGTAATCGTACTGATAGCTGGAATACACCATTACGGACCTGATCTCGCGCGGCGCCTTGAAATCGATCGTTATTTCGCTGTCCGAATCCGCCTCGAATTCCAATTCCTTATCATACGGCTGATAAACAAAACGGTAGTCGGACAGATATTTCAGCGTACCGGGCGAAGCGTTTGTAGCCGTTATTTCCGCTTCGGATACTATGTTAGAGTATCCGCTGGCAACCGCCGGAAGCGGCTGGAGCGAATACGTCGGCCCGTTGCCCTGCAAAATTTTGAAATCGTAATGCTCGCTTTCCACAAACTGCACTCGGTCCGCCGCGATAGCGCGTCCCATAAACTGCCCGTTTTCATTGTTGTTGACGGGATTATAAAACGCATGATAAACCGCAAAAATCTCATCGCCCGCTTTAACGAAGCTGTGGTGACCGGCGCCCGACATAAAGTCGTACATATCGCTCTCAAAACCTATGCCTATTACGGGATTGCCCGTGGAGCGCGAAAGCTTTGTGAACGGTCCCAAGGGAGAATCGCCCACCGCCTGCATTATCGAATAACGGCGGCTGCCGTAGCCGAATGGCGAATACGTCAGATAGAATTTACCCTCGTTTTCGATCAAAAACGTCCCTTCGTTTATATTTCCGTCAAAGGAGCCGCCCGCGTCGTTTGATATTTTTACTCCCTTCCAATCCGCGTCGTCGATACTGCCGGCTTTTCCGGTATATTCGTGCCAGTTGGGCGACGCAAGCTTTGTAAGAGTGCTCCAGTCGGGAGTAACCATATCCTTCATTTTAAGCGCCCATATATGATTGCCGGAAACCGCCGAGCTGGTATGCTGGGAAAAATAAATATAAAAGTCACCGCTTTCGGTAAAGAACGGACTGACATCTATGGACGGCCATATCCCCATACCCGTAACCGAATCTATATACTTGTCGCCCATGCTCTCCAGCTGATCCTTAAAGTTTTTGCCGAAATTGACGGGCGGCGTGGACTCGTTAAGCGCTTCGCCGTTAAGATTTGTGGTTTTACCGCTGCCGTAATAGCTTTCGGCCGTAACCATTCTGTAAGGCCCTAACGGCGTATCAGATATGCCTATGCCGATATACAGTCTGTCGTATTCGTTACGCTCGGAAGCAATATAAGCCGTTGACGAGTTTCCTTTTTTGGATTTTGCCGAGAAATAAATAAAATATTTTCCGCTTTCCGGATCGCGTATAAGCTCCGGCGCCCAGTATGCGCCTTCCGACCAGGAAGCCGAACTTAATTCTAAAGCGTTGCCGTCCGCTGCGCCGCATCTGTACCATGAGGAAAGATCGCGCGAGCGGTACAGCGGATAAGCAGAGCTGCCGCCGCCACCCGTAACGGCCATATAAAACCAACCGCCGTAAACCGGATCCTCTTCCTCGGACACATACATCACGCCGGGATCCGCGCCGTCTATCTCCAGATCGTTGCGATAGAACAACGAGGTGTCAAAGCTGCTTCCTCCGCCAAGACCGTCAGAAACCTCTCCGAGAGAATTGACGTCAGGCTGCGGATCAACGATAAAATTGACCTCGATCAAAACCGTATCAAGCGCCATGAAACCTTTTATTTCAAATTCGTAGCCGCCGTTTTCCTCTCTTAAAGGAGCCAATTCGTGTCCGCACAAGGTCACGTAATCCAAAAGATATCCCTCGTAAGGCCTTACAGAAAGCGTAAGCACGTCGTTTACGCCCACTCTGCCGTCCTTTACCCCCGTTATTGCGACGGAGCCGAAAGCGTTTCTTTCTACGGTTACGTTACGGTAAACGCATTCGTCAATAAGCTTAAGATCGGCATAAACGCAAACAGACTTTATCTCCGCGTTGAAATTACCGTCTTCGGACAGTGAGGCAAAACCGTAAGCGCAGTTGCCGGACAGAGCGGAATCCTTAAATGAATTCACGGCCCTATATTCGCCGTCCGCAGCGTCGTATATATACAAATAAACGTATTCCTCATGCTTGATCACGCGGAAAGCGATATTTCCGTTACCGGCAAAAGCGGGATACTCGTAAACCTTTCCGCCGAAAGAATAGCCTTCATTGCCGAAAAGCAGCGAAGCAGAATATCCGCCGGATATTACCGTCGCCCCCACTTTGCCTCCCGCGTTAAATTTTGCAATTCCCTCTATTACGGCGTAAGACGAGACGAATTTCGATTTGACAGCCGAAGCTTCTGATATGCCGGATACGCGCAGATTTTCGCCGTCCTGCCCGAAAGCCGTCATACCGCTGCCTGACACGTCCAAGGTGGTCTCTATCAAAGCGATATCTCTTTCCACGTCGTCATAGGAAAGAATTATATTCTCTTCGTAAACGTAAAACCCCGCTGCCGAAACCTTAAGCTCGTATTCGCCGGGAATAAGATTTGCGTCGTAGCAGCCGGCCTCGTCGGCGTATATTTCTTCCGACGCGCCGTCGGCAGTATTTTTAACGGAAAGCTTTATGCCAGCAAACGGCGAGCCGGAGCCGTAACCGAATACCTTGCCGGAAAGATTTATCGTCTGCTTCTCGGGCAGAAAAACGGCTGTTATAGTCACGTCGCCGTATATTCTTACCGTAGCGGTATTCAGCATTACGTCCACGTTTTCAACGCCGTTGACAACCAGGTTACGCGCCGTAAAACCGCTGTCGGGCGTACACGTCACCGTTACCGTACCGCCGTAAGACACCGAAAGGCTGTCGGCTTCTATGCGCCCGTGCTGCGTCTGAACGAGCGTAACCGTATGCTTTTCGAGAGCAAACTCATATTCTACGGCAATATTTTCATGCACGTCATAAAGCGCAAATTTGCCGTCGATTATTTTGTCCGTCACATCCCGGCCGTTTACCGTTAACGCGGAAATTACGTAATGCTCTGACGGCGAAACCGTTATCGTCACCGAGCCGCCAGGCGCTACGGAAGGCGATGAAGCGACGACAGAACCGCCCTCTCCGGAGCCGGCTACCGTAACATTATATTCCGTGATCGCCTCAAACGATGCGGAAACGATCACGTCGCCGTCGGGAGCAAGCGTGAACCGACCGCCGTACTGCGCGTCGCCGATATCCAGATTATACGCTCCGCTGCCGTCCGGCGCGCTTACCTTAATTACGCCGACACGGTAATCGGTATCGGGAGCAACGGTAAAAACAGCCTCCTCTCCCGGCTCTACCTCCTGCCTGTCAACGGTCAGCGCGCCGTGCCGCACACCGTTTCTGTCGGGGATAACGGATGTCGTTATCTTAAAATTATCCTGGGGCTTAACCGGCTTATCCGAAGATTTTTTAAAGACCGCGCCAAGCAAAATATCTGACGAAATGTCAGTAACGGTAAAGGTATTTCCGGGTAATTTCGACGCGTCAAGCTCGTGCTTTCCCTCTCCGTCCGTATAATAGGCCTTTCCCGTCTCGTATCCGCTGTCGGGGACAAGACGCACCTCAAGCGAGCCGCCTTTTTCCACAAGATATTTGCCGCCTACGTCTATTGCTCCGTTTACGGTATCCTCGATTTTAACCCCGTAGGAGGAAGGCTCCTCGGGCTGAACGCCCTTATTGTCCGATTTACATGCAAAAGCGCACAACAAAAACGCCGCAGCCAGAATAAATACAGAAAACTTCTTCATCATATACTCCATTTCAGATTCGGATTGTGGCACATCATACTTTTATGCTGATTATAGTATATCAAAAAAAGACAAAATGTCAACTGCCGAAAATAAAATTCCCGCGTGCGGTACGGGTATATGCCGAGAAAATTCCGAAAACGTCAAGCGCTACGCCGCTTAAAACGCGCGGCTTTTACGTCACGGCAAATAATAATGCGCTGTTCACGTTTCCTCTTTTACGGGCGCAATATATTGCGCCGCCTTAATACTGTAAAAATTTTCAACGCCTATAAATTATATAGCTAATAATAAAGCAACGACAAGCTTTGCAGCCTGCTCTGCTCTATCTTCCATACGCTGTTTTCTGGGCTTGCGGCTTATAAACCGATTGATTTTTTGACTGAATTATGATATATTTAGGTAATAAAAATAAGGCCGGCTTTAAGCTTTGAGCAAACGGGCGATTTAGCTTGAAAAGAAAAGTACGGCTATGTGACGAGAGAAAGGAAGATTTTATGTCCACAAACGTATCAAAAGAAAAGCGCGAAAAACTAGTCGAAAAGATAAAAGCAATCAAGAGGTATATAGCGACGGCTCCGCAGGACGAAAACACGGCTCAGCTGCTTAGCTTTATCGCCGACATAGAAAAGGAAATAAAGGGCAAGAAATACGGACTGGTGTTTGAGGAGCACCGGGAAGGAATTGACGAGGTTTTGGAAAACAATCTGCCCGTATTGACGGAAGAAAAGGAGCTTTTTATAGACAAGGGCGGACAGATGAACTTTCTTATAGAGGGCGACAACCTGGCAAGCCTGAAGCTGCTTGAAAAAACACATAAGGGAGAAATAGATCTAATCTATATTGATCCGCCGTATAATACGGGGAAAGAAGATTTTATTTACAACGACAGATATATCGATAACGAAGATACTTTCCGTCACAGCAAATGGTCGTCTTTTATGAAAAAACGGCTTTTATGCTGTCTCTTATACACATCTCCGAGCCCACGAGACGGAGCTACATCTC
>USBU01000003.1 GCA_900553005.1 uncultured Eubacteriales bacterium
CGAGATGTAGCTCCGTCTCGTGGGCTCGGAGATGTGTATAAGAGACAGGTCTATACGCGACTTTACGTCACGCTTGAAGCTGTCTATATAACCGGCAATAAACTCAAAGGGCGAAACGTCGGTTTTATCGGTAATAAGCTCCGTCATGTCAACGCCGTAATTGAGCGCATTAGACTCGTCGACGCCGTGGCTGGCAAAATAGGTCGCGTTGGCGGTACGGCGGCATTGAGCGGCAAGATCGTATCTTTTTCCTCCGCAGATTTGGGAGTCAAACACGCTGATAAGCGCCGCGCTGATATTGGGATGCGCGCTTACGTCGAAAACCGTTTTCTCTTCGTCGTTGATCCAGTCAAGGTCGCGCCATACTTCGCAGCCGTACAGCTTTTTAGGCCGCTTAGCCTCGGGCAGACGGCGTATAGCCTCGATAACGCGCAGAACGACCGCGCAATGCGTGTCATGCTTATCTGCCGGATTATGAGTATAAATGACATCGGGCGCCGCTTCCTCGATTATACGCATGTAATCCTCGATAACCTTTTCGTTGCCGCCGTCCTTAACCTCCTTGGAGGTATAACCCAGCAGCAGCTGCGCGGCATACTCGCCGACGTAAGCGGCTTTCTTCTGCTCGACAACGCGCACGACCTTCATTTCCTCATCGGTATAATCGGCGTAAAGGTCGTCTCTCGGGCTTCCCGCTCCGTCTGTGGTAACGACTCCGGTAAACCATTTATCTTCTCTGCCGAAGCATTCCAAAACGCCGTGCATGGCCATAAGCTCTATATCGTCGTGGTGGGCCGATATGGCAAGATGCGTGGTACGCTTAAGATTTTCTTTGCCGTCCGGAAAAAATATTTCCGCATTCTTGTTGTTCAGCTTCATATTGCGTTTCTCCTTGTTTGTCTTTTTATTTAAGCTGGGGCAGCGACGCGGCCACTATACTTTGACCGAGCCGTCTGTTGCTTTCGTCCGGCATGGTTATATTAATGTTCAGACCGAACTCTTCGCGGACGATCTTTTTGGCGGTATCCATCAAAATATTTCCGCCCTCTCCGCTTGTCACGCGTCCGAGAAGCAAAATATGCTTTATATCGTAGAATTCAGTGTAATAAGCTATCGCGTAGCCGAGATATTCGCCCATGTTGCGATAAATATCCTTTACTCTTTCGTCGCCGTCTTCCATCATCTTCTGAACGGCCTTAAGCTTTTTAGCGGGGGTATCCTCGGTAAACTTATGTCCTGTCAGCTCCGCCAGATGAATGACGCCCTCCTGACACAGATAACGCGAGCCCACTCCTCCGTCGCCGCTCCAGTCGTCGACGCATTCGCGGTTAAAGCAAATGGGCACAAAGCCCAGCTCGTTCAGCCAGCCGTTGATCCCGCCGCCGGCGTTTATGTAACCGGCTGCCTCGCTGGTGCCCATAGCTATACCCAGCACCTTGGTGTCGTTAAGCTCCATGGCTCCGGCCAGCGCGGTAACGTCGCCGTCGTTGGCCACGGCCAATGGAACGTCGCCGAACCTGGATGCGATATCAATGTACATATTTTTAACCTGACTTTCAAACTTATCGTCGGGAACCTTGACGAAAAGCGAAGCCGCCATGATTTTATTATTTACGTAAATACCTGCGCTTGACACGCCGATGGCATCAACCCGCGGAAGCTTGTCGGCGGCGGTTTTAAATGCGGAATAAATCTCGTCGTAATGATACTGAGGATCCTCGTTAACCTTAGGCAGCCAAAGCACCTCCTCGCTGTAAAGCACCTCGCCGTCCTTTACGGCGCTCACCTTGCGGTCGCTTCCGCCAGCGTCGAAGCCTATGCGGCAGCCCTCGAAATGTCCGCCTATATTAAAGGAGCTTTCCTTAAGAGCCGGGATTCCGCTCGTCCCGCACTCAATGATTTCAAACGGCGCCTCATAAACTTTGGCCATGAAATCGGCGTCAAATTCCCTTGCTCCGCCTTTACGGTAATCGTCTTTAAGCCTTCCGGCAATATAAGCGTCCCCGGCCACATACACGCGAAAACCGCCCACCAGCCAGATAAGCGTCTTAACAATACGCTCTGCAACCTCGTAGTTGCGAACGTCGTTATCCTTAAAAATGTCCAGCTTATAGATATAATTATATCCCTCTTCTCGTTCGACGCAAACGGTCAGAGTTTTATGCGGAGCGTTCCGCACGTCCTCTTTGAAACTCTTGAGCACCAGCGCCATAGGCATGAACTGCTTGTCGATAACTCTTTCCATAACGTTTTTCCTCATTTAGCGCCCTCAGCGCTTTGTGTATGCTTTAATTATATACCAATTCTGCCGGGACGTTGTATAAAAAAGAAAACAAAATTTGCACTAAAGGACATAAGTGCTTGCAGGACGGGATTAAATATTGTATAATCGGAGCATGAGTGAAACAAGCATAAACAAATACGTCAAAACGCCGCTTTCGTCCTCTATAAACGTAAAAGCTATTTATACCATACATTATTTTAAATACGGACAGAAATTTGCCTTTGAAGGCGAAAAGCATAATTTCTGGGAATTCGTATATATCGATTCGGGCAAAGTGAGGATAACGGCCGACGACAAAGAATTCGATTTAACGCAGGGCGAAGCCTATTTTCACAAGCCGGACGAATACCATTCCATAAGAACGGACAACCGTTTTGCCAATTCCGTAATATTGTCGTTCGACTGTTTGAGTCCCGCGATGCGAGCCTTCGAGCACGCGCGGATATCGCTTAACGACAAGGAAAAGGAGCTGCTTGGCCTTATAGTACGGGAAAGCTCGCTTTGCTTTTCGGACCGGCTCAACGACGTATATCTTGTAAAAATGAACAAATCGGGAGGGCCGTTCGGAAGCGAGCAGCTTATAAAGCTGTATATAGAGCAACTGCTGATAATGCTTTACCGCAAGCTGGAGGGCGAAAAGACAAGCGCTCGCGCGGCGGCAAAGAATTCAAGCGATCTCACCGGCAGAATTAAGGAAATACTTGAGGAAAACGTTTACGGCACGCTGTCGCTGTGCGACATTTCCTCCGCGCTGTTTTTTTCCAAAACCTATATAAAATCTGTATTTAAAAAAAATACCGGGCAGACGATAATGCAGTATTTTACCTCGCTTAAAATCGAAGAGGCGAAAAAGCTTATCAGTTTTGATAAATATACCTTTACGGAAATCGCGTATAAACTGGGATATTCCTCCCTTCACTATTTTTCCAGGCAGTTCAAAAAGGCCACGGACATGTCTCTTACCGAATACGCGCGTTCGATCAAGGTGGACAACGTTTTATAAAATACCGCAAAAAGCGCTCAGCGGCGCCAAAATTCTTGACTAAACAAGCCGTAAACGTTTATAATTGATAAAGTTTCAACGGAGATAAAACAAATGGATTACAAAGCGATCGAAGACAAATGGAATCGGATATGGGAGGAGAGCGGGCTGCACTCCTTCGATAAAAAAAACATCGACAGAAAATATTACGTTCTTGAAATGTTCTCCTACCCATCCGGCGCAAATCTGCACCTGGGACATTGGTATAATTACGGCCCCAGCGACTCCTTTGCGCGTTTTAAACGCATGCAGGGCTATGAGGTCCTTCAGCCCATGGGCTTCGACGCGTTTGGGCTGCCTGCGGAAAACTACGCCATAAAGACGGGAATCCATCCCAAAGACAGCACGATGAAAAACATTGCCACCATGGAAACACAGCTTAAAAACATGGGGGCTATGTTCGACTGGAGCTCTGAACTATACACCTGCTCTCCCGAATACTACAAGTGGACGCAGTGGCTTTTTATACAGCTCTATAAAAAGGGACTGGCGTATCAGAAGCTGTCGCCGGTTAACTGGTGCTCCTCCTGCAACACCGTAATTGCTAACGAGCAGGTTATAGACGGGAAGTGCGAACGCTGCGGAACGGAAGTCGTAAGAAAGGAGATGACGCAGTGGTTTTTTAAGATAACCGATTACGCCGAGGAGCTTTTAAGCGGATTAGATAAACTGGACTGGCCGGAAAAAACAAAGCTTATGCAGAAAAACTGGATAGGCAGATCCGAGGGCGGCGAGGTCGAGTTTACTTTAGAGAACGGAGAGGTTTTCCGCGTGTTTACCACGCGCGCGGATACTCTGTACGGAGTCAGCTACGTCGTGCTTGCGCCCGAGCATCCGCTTGTAGATAAAATCACTACAAACGAGCATCGCGAAGCTGTTGCCGCGTACAAGGCGGAAACGGCTAAGGCGAGCGACATAGACAGACTGGCTGCAAACAAGGAGAAAACGGGTTGCTTTACCGGTGCGTATTGCATAAATCCGGCAAACGGAAAGCGCGTGCCCGTATGGATTGCCGACTACTGTCTTGCCTCCTACGGCACCGGCGCCGTCATGGGCGTGCCCGCGCATGACACGCGCGACTTCGATTTCGCCGCAAAATACGGTCTGCCGGTCACGCGCGTCGTAAAATCCGCCGACGGCTCGGACGACGCTCTTCCGTTTGTAGAGTACGGAGTCAACGTCAACAGCGAAGAATTTGACGGAATGAAAACCGCAGACGCAAAACGCGCGATACTTAAAAAGCTTGAAAAACTCGGTAAAGGCGGAATAAAAGTAAACTATCGCCTGCGCGATTGGTCGGTATCCCGCCAGCGCTACTGGGGAGCGCCCATCCCCGTCGTTCACTGCGAGCACTGCGGCGCGGTACCCGTCCCCGAAAAGGATCTTCCGGTGGAGCTTCCATATAACGTAAATTTTACGCCTGACGGCAAATCTCCGCTTGGCAAATGCGAGGAATTTATAAACGTGCCCTGCCCCGTCTGCGGACGGCCGGCAAGACGCGACGCGGATACCCTCGATACGTTTGTGTGCTCCAGCTGGTATTATCTGCGTTATCCCGACGCAAAAAATGCCGACAAGCCCTTTGACGGCGAGCTTATAGATAAAATGCTGCCCGTAGATAAATATATCGGCGGCGCCGAGCACGCGTGTATGCACCTTTTATATTCGCGCTTTATCACAAAAGCTTTGCGCGATATGGGCTATGTGCATTTCGACGAGCCGTTTAAGTCGCTTGTTCATCAGGGCGTCATACTAGGTCCTGACGGCACCCGCATGAGCAAATCCAAGGGCAATATAATAAATCCCGACAAATACGTCAGCGAATACGGCTCAGACACCTTCCGCATGTATCTCATGTTCGGATTTTCATATATGGAAGGCGGACCGTGGAACGACGACGGAATAAAATCCGTCTCCAAATTTCTGGAGCGGCTGGAGCGCATTGTCACAAAAGACCATCCTGCCGCCGCGACGGACAAAAACGCGGAAAAAGAGCTTGAATACGCGCTTAATTACTGCATTAAAAGCGTTACCGCGGATATGGAAGCGTTTTCCTTTAATACCGCTATAGCCAGAATCATGGAGCTTGTAAACGCAATGTATAAGGCTGACGGAAAAGTTTCGCCGGAACTTTTTGAAAGCGTTTCGGACGCGCTTATCAAAATAGTCGCGCCCATCGTCCCGCATATTGCCGAGGAGCTTTATTCCATGCGCGGCGGTAAGACTTCGGTCTTTCGATCCGCCTACCCCGTATGCGACGAAAGCAAGCTTGTTCTTGACGAAATCGAGCTTGCCGTGCAGATAAACAGCAGAGTAAAAACAAAAATAAACGTTCCCTCCAAAGCGGACAACGCCGAGATAGAAAAAATCGTTATGGCGGATTCCAAGGTTATCGAGGCCCTCGGCGGCGCAACCGTAAAAAAGGTAATCGTAATCAAGGGGCGGCTGGTAAATTTGGTAATCTGATTTAATTTAGTCATGAAAATTGCAGACGGAACGGAACGCGCGGACGAAACCGTGCGTTCATTTTTAATGATAGGACAATCAAATATGGCGGGACGCGGTAATTTGACCGACGTGCCGCCTATAGACAACGACCTTTGCTTTATGCTGAGAAACGGAAGATGGCAGAAGCTTTCCGAACCGGTCAACCCCGACAGGGCTCTCTCCGGCAGCTTTGCAAGCGGAATATCGCCAGCCGCAAGCTTTCTTGACGAATACACACGCTTTTACGGCGTTTCCGCGGGCCTGATTCCGGCCGCCGACGGCGGCACTAAAATCTGCCAATGGCAGCCGGGCGAGATACTTTTTGACCACGCCGTCATGCTGACTGAACTTGCAAAACGGTCGTCGGTTTTCTCCGGTATATTATGGCATCAGGGAGAAAGCGACTGCGGCTGCGACGAAGACGTAAATAAATACGAGACTCGCTTTCAACATATGCTGAACGGGCTTTTATCCGCGCTTGGCAACGTTCCCGTCGTAATAGGAGAACTATCTGAGAATACGGCCGAAAGCTGGGGCTTTAAAACGCGGCCGCAAAGACTTAACTCCGTCTTAAGAAAAATCGCGTCTAAAAACAAAAACATAGCCGTCGCATCGGCAAAAGGTCTGACGCTTAAAACGGACGGAATCCATTTCGACGCGCAGTCCTGCCGTATTTTCGGCAAGCGATACTTCGAAGCTTTAAAAACTCTTTTAAAATAAAACGTCCGCCGCGAAAAAAAATTAACCGCCGTAAAATACAAAACAGCGCTGAAATTATAAACATTAATATAAACAAAATAAAGCCCGGACGGTAATTTAAAAAATTTTTATAATAAAACAGGTAATATGGAAAAAATATTGCTGGATACGGATATAGGCGGAGACATAGATGACGCAATTTGCCTTGGATATTTACTAAGCGAACCTAAATGTAATTTGCTTGGTATTACTACTGTTTGCGGAGAATCAGAAAAGCGCGCTTCTGTCGCCGACGCAATTTGCAGAACGACGGGCAAATCCGTTCCTATCGTCGCAGGACTTGATATAAGTATGCAGCCTATCCCGGTTTATCCCACGCCCGACGGTGCGGCGGCACTTAAAAATTGGAAACACAGCGAATTTACAAAAGGCAATGCTGCGGAATTTTTATATAAAATCATAAAAGACAACTCGCATGAAGTTACCTTGATAGCTATCGGCAATATGACGAATATTGCAACCCTGTTTCAAAAATACCCGGACGCCTCGGGACTGTTGAAAGGACTTTTTGTAATGAACGGTTATTTCGGCACGGAAAAGCTGCCCGATCCGTGCTGGAACTGGAATTCCTGGGCCGATCCGTCAGCGTCCGGAATCGTTTTCGGCGCGGCTGTTGCCCTACACAGAGTAATTCCTCTTGATGTTACCGACATGCTTACGATAGACGCGCAGAGCGCGAGCAAACTTTTACCGGCTAATTCCCCTTTGATGAGAGCGATCTTCGATTTCGGCAACGCTTGGCTTACAAATTCAAACAAATTGACTTTGCACGATCCTTTGGCGGCAATTTCAGTTTTTTACCCGGATATCTGCAAATTCGAGCGCGGTTTTGTAAAAGTAGAAACGAAAGAAACAGAACGCATGGGAGAAACTCGTTTCACTCCTGATGACAACGGCAATGCAGAAATCGCAAGAACGGTGGATAAAATGTATTTTTATCGTATTTTATCAGAGACATTGCGCGGCGTAAACAACGGTATATTATAATCTGACGAGGAAAATAAAGAGCGAGGATACAAATAAATCCTCGCTCTTTAAAATTTTTATTGAAACTGCGTTGCTTGTTTATTCCAGAACGGCCTTTATGCGCCTGACTCCCGCAGACGAGGATTGCTCCTTGACGATACGGAAATGTCCCAGCTCTCCAGTGCGGGCAGCATGAGGACCTCCGCAGATTTCCTTGGAATATTTGCCCATGGTATAAACCTTGACTTTTTCACCGTATTTGGCGGTAAAAAGTCCCACCGCGCCGGCGGCCTTAGCCTCGTCCACGGTCATCTCCTCACAGGTAATTTCCACGTCCGCCGCAATCGCCTCGTTAACCTTTTTTTCAACCTCGGCGATTTCCTCGGCAGTCATCGGCCGCGGGAAGGTAAAATCGAACCTGAGCCGCTCCTCCGTTATGTTGCTTCCCTTTTGATTGGCGTTTTCATCATGCAGCACTTCCTTTAACGCGCGGTGCATAAGATGCGTAGCGGTATGAAGTCTTGTAGTCGCTTCGCTGTGATCGGCAAGCCCGCCCTTGAATTTTTGCTCGGCTCCCTGATGGCTCTTTTTCTGATGTTCTTCAAACGCCTTATTAAAGTCGTCGGTATTGACTTTAAGCCCGCGCTCTCTGGCAAGCTCGACAGTCATTTCAATCGGAAAGCCGTATGTGTCGTACAGCTTAAAGCTTGCCTTGCCGCTTATGGTATCGCCGACAAGATAATGACACAGCTTTTCAAACTCTTTTATGCCGCTTTGCAAAGTCTTTTCAAAGCGCTCCTCCTCCGCGTTTATCTCGCCTATTATTCTGTCGCGGTTAGCTATAAGCTCAGGATAAACGTCGCCGTATTCGGCAATAACGGCTTCCGCCACCGCGCTTAGCTGCCCGACGCCGATATTCAGCGATTTTGCGAAACGGACGGCACGGCGGAGCAACCTTCTCAATATATATCCCTGATCTACATTGGAGCAAAGCACGCCTTTTTCGTCTCCGATCATGAAAACAGACGTCCGTATATGATCGGCTACGATACGAATGGCCTTTGTCGCCTCCTCGCTTTCACCGTACTTTTTGTCGCCGATGTTTTCAATAGCCGCGATAATCGGCGCAAATACGTCGGTCTCGTAAACCGATTTCTTTCCCTGAAGAATACACAAGGTGCGCTCCAGCCCCATGCCGGTATCCACGTTTTTTTGCTTTAAAGGTTCGTATTTTCCGTCCGCCGTTTTGTTATATTCCATAAAAACGTCGTTCCAGATTTCAAGGTATTTGCCGCAGTCGCAGGCAGGCGAACAGCTGTCGCAGCATTTAGGCTGACCGTTGTCGATAAACATTTCCGTATCAGGACCGCACGGACCGGTAATACCGGCAGGACCCCACCAATTATTCTCCTTAGGCAGGTAGAAAATCCTGTCCTTAGGAATGCCGTTCTTTTCCCAAAGCGCGGCGCCCTTTTCGTCGCGCGGGCAATCCTCGTCGCCGGCAAAAACGGAAACGGCCAGTCTGCCCGGATCTATGCCAAGATATTCCGGCGAGGTCAGAAACTCATACGACCAGGAAATCATCTCGTCCTTAAAATAATCGCCGAGAGACCAGTTGCCCAGCATCTCGAAAAAAGTGCAGTGGCTGTTGTCTCCGACCTCGTCTATATCGCCCGTGCGCACGCATTTCTGCACGTCGGCAAGCCTGGTGCCCGCGGGATGCTTTTCCCCCAAAAGATAGGGGACAAGCGGATGCATACCGGCGGTGGTAAACAGCACTGTCGGATCGTTTTCGGGTATCAGCGAAGCCGAACTTATAATTGCATGACCGCGCTTAGAAAAAAAGTCGAACCACATTTTCCTCAATTCTTTAGCCGTAACGTTTTTCATAATAACTCCAGATATCAACGTATTTTTATTTCATTAAAACCGAGCGCAGCTGCGCGGCGTTGTCCGCGATATAATCGGGACGGGATGAAAGCAGCAGCTTTTTATCCATAAAACCGTAAGTTACCGCAACGGACGCGACGCCGACCTCCTTGGCTGCATCTATATCGTAAACGGTATCACCCACCATAATATTGTTGCCGCCGACCAAAGCCCGGGACACTAGTCCCGCCTTATCGTTGCTTTTTACCGACGGATCGGCGCCCACTATACGCGTAAAATACTTGGCGATTCCTAGATATTCGGTAACGACGTCAAGGCTGGGCTGCGGCTTTGAACTGGCAACCGCAAGTTTGGCTCCGGCCGAACAAAGTTCAGATAACAGCTCCTCGATGCCGGGAAAAAGCTTGCACTCGTAAACGCCCTTGGGGATATAATTTTCGCGGTAATAGACAATGGCCCGCTCCGCCTCTTCCGCGCTTAAACCCGTTATTTCCTGAAAGCTGACATAAAGCGCAGGACCGATAAAACCGCGCAGAACACGGCGATCGAAGCCGCGTCTGCCCATTTTATCAAGAGCGTATTCGACAGATGACAGAACTCCCTGCGAGGTGTCGGCCAGCGTCCCGTCAAAATCGAAAATTATTCCGTCGTACCGCATTATTTTTTATAACCGTCCTTTAAAGAAACGACCTGATTGAACACCGGCTCGTCTGACTTATTGTCCCGACAGAAATACCCCTGGCGCATAAACTGAAACGAGGAAAGCGGTTTTGCTTTTTTAAGCGCCGCCTCCCCCTTTGCGCTAAGCACCGTGCGCGAATCGGGATTAAGACGCTGCGAAAAATCGTCGTGCACTCCGTCGTAGGGAAGCAAAAGACTTTCGTATAGATTTACCGTCATATCGATCGCCGTGCGCGCGTCAACCCAATGAATAACGCCTTTAGCCTTAACGGAGCTGTCGCCGCCAGACTTAGTCCCCTCGATAATCTCCGCGTAAACGCGCGTCACCCGGCCGTCCGTCTGATCGACGCCCGTGCACCTAACGATATACGCGCCCTTAAGCCGCACAACGCCGCCGACAACAAGCCGCTTATACTTAGGCGGCGGATCCAGGCTGAAATCATCCTCTTCTATATACAGCCTGCCGCTGAAGGTCACTTTGCGCTCACCCTTTTCCGGCGCGTTGGGATTTACTTCTACCGAAACCGTTTCCGAATAATCCTCCGGCCTGTTTGTAATAACCAGCTCCAGCGGCCTGAGAACGGCCATGACTCTGTCGGCAGTAACGTTCAGCTCGTCGCGGATGCAGCTTTCAAGCTGAGACATTTCCACCTCGCTGTTTGCCTTGGCCACGCCTATGCGCTCGCAGAATTCCCTTATCGACGACGGGGTATAGCCGCGGCGGCGGAATCCGGCTATCGTGGGCATACGCGGATCGTCCCAGCCGTCAACTATTCCGTCGTCAACCAGCTTTTTAAGATAGCGCTTGCTCATTATAGTACGCTCCAGATTAAGGCGCGCAAACTCGTACTGGTGCGGAGGATCGGCAAACTCCCCCTCCTTAAGCACCCAATCGTAAAGAGGACGATGATCCTCGAACTCAAGAGTGCAGATCGAATGAGTAACGCCCTCTACGGCGTCCTCGATGGGATGCGCAAAATCGTACATCGGATAGACGCACCATTTATCGCCCTGACGATGATGGGAAGCCTTAAGCACACGGTAAATAATCGGATCGCGCATATTGATATTGGGCGACGCCATATCGATTTTGGCGCGCAAAACAAGCGCGCCGTCCGCGACCTTGCCCGCCCGCATGTCCTCGAAAAGTCCGAGGCTTTCCTCAATCGGGCGGTTACGGTTTTTGCTTTCGATACCCGGCTCGGTAAGCGTGCCGCGCATGGCCTTCATTTGCTCAGGCGTGACGTCGTCGACGTAAGCCTTGCCTTTTTTTATCAGCTTTACCGCCGTATCGTACATTACGTCGAAATAATCCGACGCATAATAAACCTTTCCCTGCCAGCCAAGCCATTTTACGTCGTTTATAATGGACTGAACAAACTCGTCGTCCTCTTTTACGGGATTAGTATCGTCGAAACGGAGATTGCATTTCCCTCCGTATTTGACGGCCGTGCCGTAGTAATTTAAGCAAATGGACTTTGCATGTCCTATATGCAGGTATCCGTTAGGTTCGGGCGGAAAACGCGTAACGATTTCACTGACCTTGCCGTCCGCAATATCCTTTTCGATTATTTCTTCAATAAAGTTACCCATAGCTTCTCCGAAAAATTAAAACAAACTCTTAAAACAGCCCTTTTACTACGCCGTCCTTTATCGACATACGTTCGGCGTTGGGAGAGCGCGACAGACCGGGCATCAGCATAATATCGCCGGCCACTGCGACCAAAAAGCCTGCGCCGGCCTTATACATTACCTCTCTGACGGTAATTGTAAAACCGGACGGACGTCCTATCAGCTTAGCGTTATCCGACAGCGAATACTGAGTCTTAGCAATACATACGGGCAGATTTTGAGGATATTTAGCCATATCTTCCCGCGCCTTGTCGGTAAACGAAACTCCGTCCGCGCCGTAAATTTTTCTGGCGATGTCGTTTATTTTATCCTCGGTGCTTTCGCTAAGTTCGTAGGAAAACTCCATTTTCGGCTTCGCACCGGCGCATAATTCCGCAACCGCATCGGCAAGTTCGGTCGCTCCGGCGCCGCCGCGCGCCCAGCATTCTGTGCACACTGCGTTTACGCCTAAAGAGGACAGCTGAGACTTGAGAAGCGCTATTTCTTCATCCGTATCCGTTGCGAATCTGTTGATTGCCACCACGCACGGAAGCTTATAGACTCCGGTAATATTTTCGACGTGCTTAAGCAGATTACCGATACCCTTTAGCAAAGATGCGTCGTCGCGCTCGGACAGATTTTCCGTTCTGCCGCCCGCGCATTTAAGCGCGCGCAAGGTGGCGACGACAACCACCGCGTCGGGAACAAGCCCTGCCATACGGCATTTTATGTCCAAAAATTTTTCCGCGCCGAGATCCGCGCCGAAGCCGGCCTCGGTAACCGCGTAATCGGCATACGACATCGCCGCGCGCGTAGCCTGAATACTGTTGCAGCCGTGCGCGATATTTGCAAAAGGTCCTCCGTGAACAAACGCGGGAACTCCCTCCAGCGTCTGCACCAGGTTGGGCTTTACGGCGTCCTTAAGCAGTATGGTCATAGCCTCCTCAGCCTTAAGGTCGCGCGCCGTAACGGGATTTCCGTCCTCGTTAAGTCCGATTACTATATTTCCGAGACGTCTTTTCAGGTCGTCTATATCGCTTGCCAGACAAAAAACTGCCATGACCTCGCTGGCAGCGGTAATATCGAAGCTGTCGGGCCGCTCGCAGGAAAATCCGATACCCGTGCGCGTAAATCGAAGCGCGCGGTCGTTTACGTCCTGACAGCGATGCCATGTAACATCCTTTATTTTAAGCTCGTTGCCCCAATAAATATGGTTGTCTATCATGGCCGCAAGGAGATTGTTGGCTGCAGTGATAGCGTGAAGGTCCCCGGTAAAATGCAGGTTGATATCCTCCATAGGCGCAATCTGAGCATATCCGCCGCCGGCTGCGCCGCCCTTTATGCCGAACACCGGTCCCAAAGACGGCTCTCTCAGCGCAAGGCAGACGCTTCTGCCCGTCTTTTTAAATCCGTCGGCAAGGCCTATCGAAACGGTGGTTTTACCCTCTCCGGCCGGCGTGGGATTTATTGCGGTAACAAGAATAAGCTTTCCGTTTTTTTCGCCGCGGCCGGTCACTTTTGCCTTATATTTACCGTAGCACTCAAGCTTATCCGCGTCTATCCCCAGCTCCGCCGCTATCTCTGTAATGGGCTTTAATTTTGCGGCGTCCGCAATTTCAATATCGGTTTTCATTTTACGCAACCTCCATGACAATTATCGAAAGTTATGTTGATCGAATCGGCGCTCATGCCGCCGTCCTTCTCAGCAAATCCGAGGCTTTTTAAAATTTTATCCGAAAAAGCCGCCTTAACTACCGGATATTTATCGCGCAGAACGAATACTGTCGACCGCAGAACAAAATCGCGGTAACGGTTTTCGCTTTCCTCGTCCGCGAAAGAAACGCTTACTATCAGGTTTCCGGCAGTCTCGGCCGCCGCCACAAAAATGTCTCCGTCTCTTGCGACGAAGCGCGTGGACGAACCGTCCTTTTTTTCGCATAAAAAACTAATCATACACCCTGTCCTATTATTGTAGTCTTAAGCGCGGTTTTTGTCAACGGTTTACAAATCGGCAAGCGATAAAACTTTAACGTCGCCGTCCTCTATTTCTCCGGCAAAGCCGACGATCACTTTAAGAAGCTTGCTTTTTGCAAGCGCGGCTATCGCCTCTTCCTCGGTTCGCTCCGATCCGTCGTTTACTATTCTTACGTCGCTGTATTCGGAAAGTCTGAGGTAATTTTCCAGCGCCTTTTTTGCCGTGGCGTCGCTGTCCGACAGCTCTATAAGCCTTCTTAAGGTCCTGCCCAGCACGTATATGCGGCCGTTAAGCAGCTCGGACACGTAAAGAACTTTGTCCGAAAAGAAAGCTCCGTAAGCCAAAATATAACCGCTGTATTCGATTACTATATTCTCTTCGTCAAGCTCCGCCGACGACAACCACCTTTTACAGCCGAGATAACCGATATACCAGCCGACGGCTGCGGCGGCAAATGCGATTATAAAGCGCGCGACGAACAGCGAGGTGAATATTTCCACAATGGCGTTAGCCAGGACGCCGAACATTATTCCTATAACAAATCCCAATACAACGCTGCCGGTAATGTAAAGCGGCTTGTCGATAAACGCCCGGCGGAGCGACCTGCCTACAAACAGCGCAAGCGACGACACGGGACGGGCAAGCGTGGAAAACACCGCGCCGAACACCGCTGCGTTGACGATTTTTATTATAAGCTCGTAAACGTCGGTAAGATAATCCGGATACAAACCGAAAATAAATTCCGCAAACGTCCAGCCCGCTATCATCCCCCAGAAAAAAAGTATCAGTCTTACTGCCAGCACCAGCCTTTTGTTATGCTCCTTCATCTTCCCCTCCCGAAAATAACAGCGCGGTATCCCTTTGAGCATCGCGTATAAAGCCGCTTAAAAGCGAATATCTGGCCGCCACGTAATTATTGTCGACCATATATCTGATGCGGGATCTATCGCCTATCATGACGACAAGCTTTTTTGCGCGCGTAATCGCAGTGTATAAAAGATTCCTCGTCATAATCATAGGACCGCCCGACGTTACGGGCAGAATAACGGCGTCGAATTCGCTGCCCTGGCTTTTATGCACCGTTATCGCGTAAGCCAGCACCAACTGATTATAAATATCGGGCGTATAAACCGCAACGCGGCCGTCCTCGAACTCCACTGTCATATCGCCGCGGCCGGAATTGACCTCTCGTATAGTGCCTATATCGCCGTTATACACGCCTGCGCCTTCGCGGAAAGTATAGCCTGACGCCATCTTCCATTCGAGATCATAATTATTTACGATGTGCATTACCTTATCGCCCTCGCGGTAAACGTAATCCTCGTCCTCAACCCAGCCTCCGCCCGAGTCGGGGTTAAGCCGCCTTTGCAGCAGGCGGTTGATACTGATTGCTCCGGCTGCGCCGTTTTTCATCGGACACAGGACCTGAACGCGATCGGCGGTAACGCCTATAAATTTAGCGGCACGTTCAACCATATCGACGGTTTTGGCGGCAATTTTTTCAGGCTCCTTTACCTCGAGATAATAAAAGTCGCGGTTTTTATCGTCAAGCACAGGCATTTCGCCGCGGTTTACGGCATGAGCATTGGTAACGATAAGGCTTTCCTCCGCCTGACGGTAAATCTGACTGAGCTGCACCGACTTTACCGCGCCGGATCGCATAATATCCGCCAGCACGTTGCCGGCGCCTACGCTTGGAAGCTGATCCTTATCGCCGACGAGCACCAATTTTACGCCGGCGGGAATCTTTTTTAAAAGCGCCTCGAACAGAAAAATATCAACCATGGAAAACTCGTCCACGATAATCGCGTCCGCCGCCAGATTTTCTCCGCTGGTCATATCCGAGCCGAACCTGCACGCCCTGTGAATGGTACTTGCGTCCCGACCGGTAGCCTCGCTCATTCTTTTTGCCGCGCGGCCCGTGGGAGCCATAAGCAACACAGTCTTGCCAAGCTTTTCAAACAGCTCTATAATACATTTTATGATCGTCGTTTTACCTGTACCGGGACCGCCGGTAATGAGCGTGACTCCGCTTTTAACGCAAGCGACGACCGCTTCCTTCTGCATGGCGTGCAGAGTTATTCCGTTTATTTTTTCATACGACTCGATATCCCCGGAAACATCGTAAACGGCAGAATCCGCGCTGACTATGAGTCGCGTCAAAAGAACGGCAGCATTTTTCTCAGTACGGAAAACTCCGGGAAGGGCAAGCGCCTCCTCCTGCCCGACAGAGGTAAGCTTGAGCCGATGCTCCAAAATAAGCGAATCGGCTACCGAACGTACAAGCGCCTCGTTCACGTCAAGAAGTCCTGCCGCCTCCGCCGCAGCGTCATTAAAGGGATAACACGTGTTGCCGCCCTGCCTAACGCTTTCCTTTAATGTATATATCAGTCCGGCGGATACCCGAAAAGCGCTGTCACGCGCTATTCCGGTTTTTGCCGCAATTTTATCCGCGGTAATAAAGCCTATGCCGTCAACGTCCTCTATCAGCAAATATGGATTTTTCCTGACCGTTTCCGCGGTATCCTTGCCGTAAACCTTATAGATTCTCATGGCCGTGCCAAGCGGAATATCAAAAGCTTGCAGCGTCATGACCGCATCCTGCATATCTTTGATTTCTCCGTAGGCTTTGGCGATATCCTCAGCCTTCGACGCGGAAATTCCGCGCACGGCGGCCAGCTTAGAGGGATTTTTTTCTATAACCGAAAAGGTGTCTTCTCCGAAAACCGAAACTATGCGCAGCGCCAATGCCGGGCCTATGCCGCGTATCAGTCCGCTGCCGAGATACCTGACGATGCCGTCTATGCCCGAAGGCTTTTCGATATCGCAGCGCTCGGTTTTAAACTGCCTGCCGTATTTTTTGTGAACAACCCAGCCGCCCTCCAGCACAACCGTCTGTCCCTCCACCACGGGCGGAAAAACGCCCGTTGCTATAACGGGTTCTCCCTCAACGTCCAGCACTGCTATCGTGAAACCGTTTTCCTCGTTGCGAAAGCGGATCTCGTCTATGTCGCCCTTAAGCGTCACTTAAGCACAGCCTCTTTAAGTTTGTCCGCCATATCGGTTTTTTCCCAAGCAAATTCCGGATTGCCGAAATGTCCGTAATTAGACGTAGCAGAATAAACCGGCTTTTTCAGATCCAGCTGACGGATAATACTGTACGGACGGAAATCGAACACCTTAAGTATCGCATCCTCTATTGCGCTGTCGGAATATCGAGACGTGCCGAAAGTGTTGACGCAAAGCGAAACAGGCTCGGCCTTGCCGATAGCATACGCGACCTGAAGCTGACATTTATCGGCCAGTCCAGCCGCAACAACGTTTTTGCAAACGTAACGCGCATAATAGCACGCCGAGCGATCCACCTTAGTCGGATCCTTGCCGCTGAACGAGCCTCCGCCGTGAGGGCACATTCCGCCGTAAGTATCGACTATAAGCTTTCTGCCCGTCAGCCCGCTGTCTCCCTGCGGGCCGCCGATTACAAATTGACCGGTGGGGTTTATATAATATTTGGTTTCGGCGGTCAGCCACTTATCGGTGACTACCGGCTTTATTATTTTTTCGACGATATCTCTTTCAAGAGTTTCGTGCTTGACTCCCGGATTATGCTGAGCCGATACGACGACCGTATCCACATACGCCGGCACGCCGTCGGCATACGCCACGGTGACCTGAGCCTTTCCGTCCGGACGGAGATAACCTATTTCTCCGGATTTACGCGCCTCGCTGAGTCTTTTGGTAAGCTTGTGCGCAAGAGTAATTGGCAGGGGCATAAGCTCCTCAGTCTCACGACAGGCATAGCCGAACATCATGCCCTGATCGCCCGCGCCCGTCTCCAAAGCAGCGTCTCCGCCATCCTTGTATTCCAGCGCCTTATTTACGCCCATCGCTATATCAGGCGACTGCTCGTCTATGCTGGTAACGACTGCGCAGGTCTTGTAGTCGAATCCGTATGCGGCGTCCGTATAGCCGATTTCCTTTACCGTATCCCTTACGATTTTGGGTATGTCTATATATCCTTCCGTGGTAAACTCACCCATAACCATTACAAGCCCGGTGGTACAGCAAACCTCGCACGCGATACGGCTGTCGGGATCAAGAGCGATAGCCGCGTCAAGTACGGAATCGGCAATACGGTCGCATACCTTATCGGGATGTCCTTCGGTAACTGACTCGCTGGAAAACAGAACAACATTTTTATCCATAGTGCTTCCTCTTTTTCAAACGCGGCAAACGATCGAAAGGCCGCCGCGAAAGTATTTTTATCAGCCGGCGGCAAATCGAATCGGCCTGTCCGGTCATACCGAAATATTGTACCACGAGCGCGCCCTATTGTCAATCGGAACAAGGTTTGCAAACGGTTTTGTTTAAGACTAAGCGTACAGTCATCTGCCTGCGCGCCGGAAATTACGCTTTACTTTAACCCACGATACGGCGCCATTGCTCAGTCAGCTAAAAAAAACTATAAACGCCTCGGAAAGTTTTGCCGTCCGAGCCGGGCGGAAGAGCTTTCATAAAAGCCTGCGGCAATGAATAAACATAACACGAGGGACAAACCATGGAAATTTTTGAACTGACGCTATCTTTTGTCATAGGGTTTCTTATAACAGCGCTGCTCGGCAGCCTTTTTTCGCTAAAAACAAAGGGACTTTTCAGACTGCTTTTAAATTCTTTGGCCGGAGCGGCCGCGCTGCTCCTGCTGTCGCTGTTTAAAATCGCCGTTTTGCCTGTCAATCCATTAAGCGCGCTTATCGTGGGGGCGCTGGGAGCGCCCGGGCTGGTCGCAGTTTGGCTTATAACCGTTTTTCTGTGAATAATCCCCTTTGTCCGTTTGACATAAACCGCCTTAAAGGTTATAATAATTCCATATCAATTCGGAGCGTCGAGCATGGCTAAAGAAAAGGAATTTGTCAGGGAAATAGCGGATATCGAAACGGATTTCGCGCAATGGTACACGGACGTGGTAACAAAAACGGAGCTGGTCGATTACGGTCCCGTCAAGGGCACGATGGTAATACGTCCATACGGATACGCGATTTGGGAAAACATACAAAAAGAACTGGACGCGCGATTTAAAGCTACAGGACACAGCAACGCATATTTTCCGCTGCTGATACCGTACAGCTATCTGATGAAGGAAGCCGAGCACGTCGAGGGATTTGCTCCCGAGGTGGCCGTAGTAACGCATGCAGGCGGCGCGGAGCTGAGCGAAAAGCTTGTAATCCGTCCGACAAGCGAAACGGTCATCTGCCAGATGTATTCCAAATGGGTGCAGTCCTACCGCGATCTGCCAATGCTTATAAACCAGTGGGCAAACGTAATGCGCTGGGAAAAGACCACCCGGCCGTTTCTCCGTACCTCAGAATTTTTATGGCAGGAAGGTCACACTCTGCATGCCACCGAGGAGGAGGCCGAGGAGGAAACGCTTAAAATGCTGCACGTTTACGAGGAATTTGCCAAAAACGTGCTGGCAATGCCCGTTTTGATAGGACAAAAATCAGAAAAGGAAAAATTTGCCGGCGCTAAAGCCACCTACTCTATGGAAGCAATGATGCAGGACGGCAAAAGTCTGCAGGCGGGCACGACTCACTATTTCGGCACCAATTTTTCTGAAGCGTTCGACATTAAATTCCTGGATAAAGACGGCTCGCATAAAAACCCGTATCAGACATCATGGGGCGTATCCACCAGGCTTATCGGCGCAATCATTATGGCGCACGGCGACCAAAGAGGCCTTTGCCTGCCTCCCTACGTCGCTCCTATACAGGCAGTAATCATCCCCATAGCAGCGTTTAAGGGCGGCGTTACCGAAAAGGCGCGCGAGCTTTACGATAAGCTTACGGCAGCCGGGATACGGGTGAAGTTGGACGAAAGCGACGCAAGTCCCGGTTGGAAATTCAACGAATACGAAATGAAAGGCGTACCGCTGCGTATAGAAATCGGTCCGCGCGACATAGAAAACGGGGCCGTAACCTGTTCGCGCCGCGATAAAACGGGGGGAAAATTCTCACTGCCGCTGATCGGCATTGAAAACGAGCTGCCTAAACTGCTGAAAGACATACACGACAACATGTACGCAAAAGCGTCGGCATTTATGAATTCGCACATAAAAACCGTTCAAAACGCCGACGAACTGAAGGAAGCCGTTGACAGCGGAAACTTTGCACTCGGTATGTGGTGCGGCTGCCGCGAATGCGAGGATAAGCTGAAGGCGGACATGCAGATCACGACGCGCAATATGCCTTTCGATCAAACGCCCGTCGGAGACAGGTGCGCAGTATGTGGAAAGCCGGCCAAAAAGAAAATTTATTTCGGCCGGGCATATTGACCAAAGGCGTAAAATTTTGGCCTGAATAAAAGTAAATTTTGCTTGTAAAACCGCGTAAAATGCTATATTATTATGGCATAAGGCGCGGTTTTTTTATAAATGCGTCTGACGGAGGGTGAAAATATGACGGACATAACCGTTTACGGAGCAAAAGGCGACGGCGTTACCGATTGCTCTCCCGCGCTTAAAGAAGCGCTTAAAAACGAAAAAGAAATTTACCTGCCCGAGGGGCGTTACAAAATAACCGAGGAGCTGAGGCTTCCGTCCGGTACAAAGCTGACGGCGCATAAAAACGCGACAATATTTTGCGCGGACGGTTGTTTCACCGCCAAGGGCAGCCGCGCAATGGTTACAAACGACGACTACGAAAACGGCAACAGCGACATTTGCATCGAAGGAGGCATATGGGACGGTAACAATACCGCCAATCCTCGCACAGAGGGATGGCGTAACGGCCCGTCTCAAGGACTGCTTTTCAGTTTTTTCAACGTGCGTGGACTTACTATTAAGAATCTGACGGCAAAGGACTCGGAATCCTATCATTTCCGGTTGGGAAAAACCTCCGACTTTTTGATAGAAAATATCGTTATATACGACACGGCCTTTACTACTTGCCAGGACGGTTTTCATATAGGAGGCGGCAGCCGAGGCGGAATCATACGCGGAATAAGAGCGGAAAAAGGCAGCACCAACGACGACCTCATCGCATTTAACGCCGACGACGCCAACTGGTACTGCCATAACTGGGGCATGATCGACGCTCCCATATCCGATATGCTTGTCGAGGACGTTTACGCCGAAGACTGCTGGACGGCAATCAGGCTTTTAAGCGTGAAAAGCGAAATACGCAATATTACAATACGCAACGTCACGGCCGGCGTGCGCGAAATGGGGATAAACCTGGATAACACCAGATACGCGGGAGACTTGATTTTCAATCCTGACGAATATCCCGACGGCGTCGGCAACCTGAACAACGTCCACTTTGAAGATATCACCTTTTGGCGGACTTCCGAACGCACAAAGCCGCTTGTCGTAGCGGAAAGCAACGGTAAAAATATAATATATTCGCGCATAAAGAGACTGAGAAAGCTTGAACCGAAAAACGAAATGCCGACATTCCGATTCAGTCACCTTGCAGAAAGCGAGCTGTCCTTGAACGGCAAAAACATCCGTATTCCTGCAGATAGCGAATTTATACTCGACTGCGACGAGGCAAACGAAATTATTCTTAACAAATCGGAAAAATAAGAAAAAATTTACCTGATTTTTACGCCGTAAGCGTTGACTGAAGCAGCGGCTTATGTTACACTTGTCGTGACAAATCGGATTACCGCGACAAGGAGTTTTATAATGGTAAAAATTCGTAATCCTCTGAACGAAAACTGGGAAGCGCCCGATCCGTTTATGACTTACTGCGCCGAAACAGGCTATTATTACGCGCTGTTCACCCGCGGAAAGGACGTAGCGATATTCAGAAGCCGCCATGCCGGAAATATACTCAAAGACGACGACTTCAGAATAATTTTCACGTCAGGAGAAAACGGAATCTATCCGCCGATCTGGGCGCCGGAATTACATAAGGCTCCCAACGGAAAATATTACGTTTACACAAGCTGCCGGCTTGATCCCGACAATCATGAAAAACGGCTTTTCGTACTGGAATCGCTTAAAAGCGATCCGTTTGAAGGATTCGGCTTCAAGGCGGTGCTTGACGAAAATATGTACGCCATAGATCCCACCGTCCATACCCTGCAAGACGGCAGACAGCTTATCTGCTACTCCAGAGTACGAAAGGACGGCGTTCAGATTTTGGAGCTGTGCGAACTTATAAAGCCCTATGTTCTCGGAAAACGGCGCGCGGAAATCGCGGAGCCTGAGTTCGACTGGGAAAAAGTGCCGCCATACGACGGCAAAAGCGCAATAAACGAGGGCGCATTCTTTTTGGAAAATATGGGACGGCTGTTTATAATATATTCCGCAAACGGCTGTTTTTCAGACGAATATTGTTTGGGCATAATCGAATACACGGGCGGAGATATCCTCAGCCCCGACAACTGGCACAAGCACGACAGACCGATCTTAGTAAAAGGACAGGACTCCTTCGGACCGGGACACGCCTCGTTTTTCCGCTCGCCCGACGGCAAAGAGATTTGGTGCGCCTATCACTCCATGAAGGAAAGCAACGCGGACGCGCACCCGGTTCCCAGATACATGAACATACAAAAAATCGATTTTGACGAAACCGGCTTTCCGATAACGGCAGAGGCGGTTTCCGAATCGACCGTTCTACCACCTCCCTCCGGCGAGGAAGAATGAACCGGCAAAAAACGCACCTAAAGGAGAAAGCAATGAACATAGCTCTTATAGCTCACGACAAAAAAAAGAACGACATGATCGAGCTTGCGATAAAATTTAAGGATACCCTGTCAAAACACATGCTGTTTGCCACGGGTACGACCGGCACGCTTGTCATGGGTGAAACCGGATTGAATATAATCCGCATGAAAAGCGGACCTTTGGGCGGCGACCAGCAAATAGGCGCCATGATTGCCGCCAACGAGCTTGACCTGGTGATTTTTTTGCGTGATCCGCTTACGGCGCAGCCGCACGAGCCCGACGTATCCGCCCTTTTAAGATTATGCGACGTGCAAAATATTCCGCTTGCAACCAACATGGCAAGCTCTACCGTCATGCTCAACGCCATAGGCCGCGGAGAGCTTGACTGGAGAAAAAAAGTCAATCCTCTGTTTGCGGAAAAATAACTACTTTAACCTATTCAACCGTTTTCAGTCCGCCTGCCGGACAAAGGTTGTTGCCGACGGCAAGATTAAATATCGGCATAAGCCGCATCGACATTTAAAATGGATTTTAAATTACGGATGTTTTTAAACGCAGTATTCAAAATAGCGCAGAAGCCTTAAAAGGACGGCAATGTAAATAACAATGCCGTATAGCAGGCCGCAAGCGTATTTCACGGAAAGTTTCGCGTAAGTTCAGCTATATTCGCGTCAAAAAAATCCGTTCACACCGGCGGCCACTAAAAATATAATGTCTACGCCCGGCAAAGGCGAATTTTTTTTGAAAATACCGCGGAATCGTTTGACAAAAAAATTACGTTCTGCTATCATAATAAAGCTGTCGATACGACAGCTTGTGGGGGTTTAGCTCAGCTGGTAGAGCACCTGCCCTGCAAGCAGGGGGTCAGCGGTTCGATCCCGCTAACCTCCACCACAATTTTCCCTTGCGCGGAACGCCGCGCTTACTCCGATCAGATTTTATAGGGCTTTTAGCCGCACGGTAGCTGAATCGGTTTATAAGACTAATTTATTGCCCTGTTATAGGAATGTAGCTCAGCCGGTTAGAGCACCACCCTGATAAGGTGGGGGTCGGTGGTTCGAGTCCACTCATTCCTACCAAATTCCAAAATCGGCGCTTCGGTTTTGGAATTTTTATTTTATCCCTCTTCCGCCTTACGCATTACCCCCCACTCCGCGTAACGATTTGATTTTATTTTTATCAATTATCCTGAACGATCGCCGCAGTTTTAATTTACAGAGCTTTTGCTTTCAAAAATTCTTGATTGCAGCTTTGGTCTGTAAAATACCGCTTCTTCAGCTCGTCGGCCCGAAAAACCGCCGTAAAAGCGAGCGTCTGAAAAAACAATGTCTGTCAACCGTTTGCCGGTTTTAAAAAGCTGCGCGCATTACGCTGCGACAAACACCCGACGAAATAATCTCACGGCGTCTAAATTCAGTCTGACAAAAAGCTTTTTTGCATTTATAACACAGAAATCTATGAAAAATTTTACGACGGAAATATTACCGGAAAAATTCAGCGGCAGCTTTACGGTCCGACGGCTGAACAAAGCGGACGTCAAGGATATTTATTCGCTTTGCGCCTCCAATCCCGCATACTACAAACACATAAACGACGATGTTTCGACTGAAAAAATCCTGCGCGATCTCAAACGGCTGCCTTCGGGCAAGAAAAAGAGCGATAAATTTTTTGTCGGATATTTCAAAGACGAAATGCTTGTCGCAGTCCTTGACCTAATAATCGGCTGGCCGGACGAACGCACCGCTCATATAGGGCTGTTTATGGTGCGCAAAAATTTTCAGAACATCGGCGCAGGCAGAACGATCATTAACGAGCTTTGCCGATATCTTAAGGATAAATATCCGGTCCTGCGTCTTGGGTATGCAAAAAGCAACGAAGAAAGCAAAAAATTTTGGCTGAAAAACGGTTTTTCGGCTACCGGAGAAGAAAAAACAGTCGGCTCCTTTACCGCCGTTATAATGATAAAACAGCTTTAGCGGAATTTTTTAAAAGCCTTTGGATAAGCTTGCGTATAATCGAAACAAACCTTTTTAATTGACGCTTAATTCTGCTTAATAATGTTGATTTCACCTAAGTTTTATGATATAATTTTACACGTATAATAAGACGCGTCGGGCATTAATTTTACCCGATAATTTATTCAGGCAAGAGATACGGCAATGAACAAAGAAGAAAATCTTAAAACCGCAAAAAAAATCGACCTGGCAACTGGCTCGATACCAAAGCTGCTGATACGACTTGCTCTGCCCGCGGTTGTGGCGCAGATAATCAACATGCTTTACAATCTGATCGACCGCATTTACGTGGGAAGAATAGAACAAATCGGCACCTACGCGCTGGCGGGCCTTGGCGTATGCTTTCCCATAATACTGATAGTTACCGCCTTCAGCGCGCTCATAGGTATGGGCCTGTCTCTTATACACATCTCCGAGCCCACGAGACGGAGCTACATCT
>USBU01000004.1 GCA_900553005.1 uncultured Eubacteriales bacterium
ATATGTAAATAAGTTTAAAGACAATATAAAGGAATTACGTATGGAAAAAGGTCTGGGACAGACGGAATTGGCCAAAATGCTGGGCGTAAGCAAGGGAGTCATCAGCCTATGGGAAAACGGTTTAAGAGAACCTGGCATGTATTCTTTGATCCTGCTTGCTAAATTTTTCGGCGTGTCAATCGACGAACTGGTGGGAATAGATTAACCAGATAAAAAAATGACCATAACTTAAAGTCATGATCATTATTCTTCAACGGCGTTGCGTCCTAGATGCGCAAGAACAAACAAAAATTTATAATCTTTCGGCTACCTTTTGCAAAAATCCGCGGCTGGTCTGCGGCTTGATATCCACGCCGTCTTTACGGAAAAGCCCCGCAAGATCTTTTGTCATAAATCCGGACGAAACGGCGCCGAGAGTAGCGCCTTCCAGTCTTTCGGCAAATTTTACAAGCGCAGTATTGCCTTCCAGCTCGCCCCGCTTTCGCAAAGCTCCGCTCCAGGCAAAAATCGTAGCGACGGAATTGGTTGAGGTTTCCTCTCCATTAAGATGTTTATAATAATGCCGCGTGACCGTACCGTGCGCCGCCTCGTATTCATAGTTGCCGTCCGGAGAGACAAGCACGCTGGTCATCATGGCAAGCGAACCGAACGCAGTAGCCACCATATCGCTCATAACGTCTCCGTCATAGTTTTTAAGCGCCCAGATAAAGCCTCCGGATGAACGCATGAGTCGCGCAACGGAATCGTCAATAAGCGTATATTCATACCCGATGCCGGCACTCTTGAACTTTTCCTTATATTCCGCCTCGAATATTTCGGCAAAAATATCTTTAAATCTGTGATCGTAAATCTTGCTTATCGTGTCCTTGGTCGCAAACCACAGATCTTGCCGGACGTCCAGCGCGTAATTAAAGCACGAGCGCGCAAACGACGAAATAGAGCCGTCAAGATTATGAATCCCCTGCAAAATTCCGGGCGCCGGAAAATCGGCTATCTTTTTGCTTTCAGTCCGACCGTCCTCGTATTTTACAACAAGCTCGGCCGTCGCTTTTCCGTCCACCCTAAGCTCCGAATTACGATACACGTCTCCGAAAGCATGTCTGGCGATAGTTATGGGCTTAGTCCACGTCGGGACGTAAGGCCGTATCCCGTCGACAAGAATAGGCGCGCGGAAAACCGTGCCGTCCAAAGCCGCTCTTATAGTACCGTTGGGAGAAAGCCACATTTTGGATAATTTGTATTCCTCCACGCGCTGCGCGTTAGGCGTTATCGTTGCGCATTTTACGCCGACGTGATACTTTTTTATGGCCTCCGCGGCGTCAAGCGTCACCTTGTCCGAGGTTTTTTCGCGGTTATTAAGCCCCAGATCGTAAAAATCCGTATTAAGCTCCACGTAAGGCTCTATCAAAATTTCCTTTATCCAATCCCAAAGCAGTCTGGTCATCTCGTCGCCCTGCATTTCCACAATGGGCTGTTCATACTTGATCTTAGCCATAGCCGCCTCCTTAACGAATTACCGCCTAATTATAGCATTTTGCCGCGGTATAAGTCAAACGCTTATGCCGCGGCAGTAAAAATCAACGCTTTTTTAGGCTAAAAAACTTGAAACGCATTAAATTCCCTTGCCGTGCGCGGCCGGACTGACAAACCTGTACTTAAGGCTTTCCCGCGCGTCGCGCTCGGAAACGGCAAGCCTCAGCAGTTCGTTCAGCACGTCCGCGCTTCCCCCTCCGAATTTTGTCGGACCGGCCGACTCCTCGGTCTTTACAGGCGCCCCATCCGATTCTGCCAGCGACGACATGCTCTCAAAACTGAGCCCGTGCGGAAACAGATACAGCGCCAACGAACCGGGTATGGTATTTATCTCGTTTACGTACAGATTGCCCTGCGCGTTATCGTAAAGAAAATCTACGCGAGCAATTCCGCCCGCGGCAACCGACTTAAACGCTTTTGCCGCATTCAGCCTTACCTGCGCGCGGAGCTTTCCGTCTATATTCGCAGGAAACTGCCGACCGCTTCCCTCGCCTTTAAAGCCGCCTCCTTCATACTTATCCCGATACGACAAAAAGCCGCCCGACGAAAAAGGCTTTTCAGGCTCGCTTACCGCGAATTTTCCGTTTCCGCCGACAACGGCGCAGTTCAGCTCGGTAAAATCTTCCAGCGCCTTTTCGGCTATTACGGCGTTATCCCATTCAAACGCTACGTTCAGAGCGGAAATAAATTCCTTGCCATTTTGAACGATGCGCACGCCTATGCTGCTTCCCAACGACGCGGGCTTAACTATAAGAGGATATCCTAAAGCCTTTGCCTCCCCGACCAACGATTTAAGCTCGTTTTCATAGCGGTATCTGTCCGCCTCGATATAATCCACAACCGGGAGTCCGGCCGACGCGAAAAGCCGTTTTGACATCCGTTTGTCCATACCGGCAGCGCTGCCGGCAACTCCGCTGCCGGTATATGCTATTCCGCTGAGCTGAAGCGCGCCCTGAAGCGTGCCGTCCTCTCCGCCTGCTCCGTGATTGCACAGGAGCGCTACGTCAGGTTTAATAAATCTTTTTCCCCTGCCTATATATAAATAAGGATCGCCGGGCTTTAAAAATACAGGCTTACCCTTAACCGTCCCCTTTGAATACGCCCGCAAATCGTCGTAATCCTTGACAAAAAGCCATTTGCCGTCTCTGTCCACATAAACGGGAATGACCTCATGTCCATTAAGAAGCCCCGCCGCCTGCACGCCGGTAATAACGCTGACGTCGTGTTCGCACGATCTGCCGCCGTAAAAAACAGCCACAATCATATTGACGCACCTCCGAAAAAGCATAAAAAAGCCTTCATACAAATATATGAAGGCCTTATCGTTTTTGTTAACGTCAATTCAGTCTTTAAGTTCCGGAAAACGCGTGCACAGCAAATCGAACACAAGATCCGCCGCCTTTTCCGGCCCGTAATTTCCCCGCTGAGAAAAAGCCGCCTGACGGTAAGGCTCGAGCTGATCGGGATGAAGACAAAATTCCTCGATCTTGTCGGCCACCTTAACGGGCGAAAAAATTTTTATTGCCGATTTTACGGTATCTATATAATATTCGCCGATAAAACGTTCGATTTTAGTAGCGTATTTCGTTATGATCTGCGGAACGCCAAAATAACATGGCTCGGCAATCATGCTTGCGCCGCTTTTACCGCAGAAAAGATCGGCCGCGGCAAGCAACGTAAAAATGTGCTCGACAAAGCCCTGCGGTCTGAAGTCTGTATTTCCTTTGCTTTTAAGCGTGAGAAAGTATTTATATAACTGCTCGTTTCGGCCGCACACCGGCGCCAAAGTGACGGGAATATCCCGCTTTAAAACCTCCTCGCAGATACTTTTCATTTTACCTATGCCGTAACCGCCCTCGGCAAGCACGACGGTAAATTTATCGGGCGCAAAGCCAAGCGCTCTGCGATTTGCGGCCTTGTCTGCGGAAACCGAAAACGCCTCCTCGCGGATGAGAAAGGGCACCAGCTTAAGATTGTCGGCATTAAAGCGCGATTTATGCAGACGCAGCGCGCGGTCGTATCCGGTCGACATGGATACCATGGTAAGATCGCTGGGATATCTGAACAGCGTATTTACGTGCGCGTCCGGACAATAAACAGCAGTCAGCGGTCTGGGCAATATATTGTAGGCATAATAATTGCTGGCCCAATGAGTGCTGAAAACAAGATCCGGCTCAAGCTCCCGCATATGCTGCAGCCCGGCCTCCTTAGAGCCCTTTATCCAATAACTCATTGCGCCCCAAGTAGAGAGCTTTGTACCCCAAAAATCCATGGAAAACGTGGAAAACCAGCCGTAAAAAGGATGACGGTTGTGCTTTTGCACCTCGCGCCGGAGCCCCTCCTCATATTCGGCCAGAACACTGCTGCCGCTTTCCGTGAAAAATCTTGATCGAACGACCTCAGTCCAGTCTCCGTATTTTTTTTCAAATTCGTCGGAAATGCTTTTTATAGGCATTATATGCCCAAGACCGGCTTCCACAAACGGGAAAACAACCCTTGGTTTTTTCATAGCGCCACTCCCTTTTTCATTAAATCGGAATTTATCCCAGGCAGGCCTGCCGCTTTAAGCCGGCGGATGATTTTACTCCTCCGTTTTAGTATATTATACAGCGCCTTGGAATATCAAACTTTATTTTCGCAAGAAGCGACGTCTTTTTCGGCACAGGCGTCGAGATCCTTTTCGCTTAACACAAGAAACAGCGTATAATACAGCGCAAAATTGGCATAGAAAAAAATCGGATCCAGCAAAGCCATGGCAAGATATACCGCTACCGCCGCGCCGAAAAACGACCGCGGCACGTTCGGACGCGCGATATAAAGCCTAACGGTCTCGAAACGATGGAATATATACATTCCCAATCCCACCACGCCGCAGCTTGACAATACCTGAACCAAGGTATTGTGCGCCATCTTCATACTTGCTCCGCTTATCGTGCCGTAAGCCGAAAAGCCGGTTCCGAACACCGGATATTCGGTGAACATACTCAGCATATTGTTCCACAAAGCAAATCTGCCGCGATCATCGAAAAGAACGGATTTAAAGAAAGCGAATATGTAATCCAGTCTGCCCGTAACCAAAGCGAAAATCCCGAAGCCCGACAGAATAACAAGCAAAACGCAAACGGCGATCAGAAGCGCGCGCCGATTTTGCCCCCTGACAAGGCACAGCACGGTGCCTGCCACATAAGCGGCGCAGCCTATAAGCAGCGCGTTGCGGCTGAGCGTAAAATAAACTCCGGCCATTATCAATGTAACGAATATGTAATAAATCCAGCCGCAGCGTTTGGAATACACCAAATAAAAGCAGGGCATCAGCATAAAGACAAGCAGTTCGCCTATAGTATTGCTGATTCCCCAGCCTATCACTATAAGTCCTTTCCAGTCCGAATCCAACGGACGACCGTAAGTATATTTAGTCGCGTAAAGATAAACAAGCTCGATTATAATCACAGCGGCAACCGTCGCGCAAACCTTGGCCGCGTACTCCAGATTGTCCTCCCTGTGCTTTAAAGAGGCGGAAAAAAACATATAAAAGCCAAGCTGGGTCAATATCAGAGACAGGCTCAGCAGCATACTGTCCGCCGCATAATATTTGCTGAACAAACCACTTAAAAGCAGCGCCGCGGACCACAGGAGCAATCCGTACAGCAGTCTGCGTTTTTTCAACAGCTCGCGCGCCTGCCGATAAAAAAACAAACGCAGAAGCGCGGTAACGACTATCATAACAGCAACCAGCGCCAGCGCCGCAATGACTGCCGGATTGAAAAAATAAGCTGCGATATCGGTGACGTTATCTCTGGGAGAAACGGCAAACTGAATGAGAAATATTGCCGGAATCGCCGGACGAATATCGTCCGCAAAAATATTCGTAAACGAAACGCCGACGGCCAGCAAGACGAATCCCAATATATCCAGACGCAGAATATGCGCCAGCACGACAACAGCGCCAAGCGCCAACGGATAATATACGCTGTCCTGAAACGCGTTTACGGCCGATATTATTTTATTGCGTTTTATTTTTTCCAGCATGATTCAGATTCCGAGAAACAAAAATACAAACGATAACACGGATACTACTAAAAGATACAATCCGAACCATTTGTAATTCGCTTTTTGTATTACGCGCAGCATAAGCTTTATTGCAAAAAGGCCGCTGATAAAGCTTACCAGCATTCCGACGACTATATTCAGCCAATTAACGACAGCAAAATCGGCTTTTAAAAGTTCAAGCACGGCTGAACCGAGTATCACGGGAATGCTCATAAAAAACGAAAATTTAGCGACCTCGGTGCGTTCGGTTTTAGCCGCGACGCCGCCGAAAATCGTACTTCCGCTCCTTGACACGCCGGGAAAAACTCCGACGCCCTGCATCAATCCCATAAAAACAGCTGTTTTTACGCCCAGCGGCTTGGTTTCCTTAGTTTTTTTCGATATTATTTCGGTAGCAAGCATCAAAGCCGCCGTAAACAAAAAGAAAAAACAAAGATACTTTCCGTCCGAAAAAAGCGCCTCTATATAATCGTTTAGCAGCAGACCGACCAGCACGGCGGGCACCGAGGCAAGAATAATAAGCCCTATCGTTTTAAACGGAGGCTTGAACAACGCAAGAAGATCCTTGAAAAAAACAACGAAAATAGCAAATAAAGTGCCGACGTGCAGCATAACGTCAAATAACAGATATTCGCCGTTAATATTCATAATTTCACGCAGCAATACGAGATGGCCGCTGCTGGATACGGGCAGAAATTCCGCCAGCCCCTGCGTAAGCCCCAAAACGATCGCCTGCCATAAAGTCATATCGTCCATCTACCAATCAGTAACCCTCATAAACTCAACAGCGGTTTTTTCAGCGCTTTGCGACGGAGCCGACGCATTTTTTTCTGTGCTCGCTGGGAACGATCGAAAAAATCATATCCGTTGTCGCTTCAGCGTCCTCGTCGAACGCAAGGCGTCTGAGCTCCTCAAGCTGAGCGTCAAACCTTTCGCGGTCAATGTCCTCCAGCCTGTTGACAAAAACCCCCTCGTGCAGAGTGCTGTCTACCGCCTCCGTATCGTAACGCAGCTCCTCGAACATCTTTTCACCCGGCCGTAACCCCGTAACCTTTATCTGTATATCCTGCTCGGGCACAAGACCGTTGATTCGGATAAGATCGCAGGCAAGGTCGTAAATATACACCGGCTCGCCCATATCCAGCACGAAAATCTCGCCGCTGTCGGCAAAAGCTCCGGTTTGCAGCACAAGCCTGACAGCCTCGGGAATAGACATAAAATAACGCTTGATATTACGGTCGGTCAGCGTAATCGGACCGCCCTCCTTTATCTGCTGCAAAAAGATAGGAATTACGCTGCCGTTAGAGCCCAGAACGTTGCCGAATCGAACGGCCGCCATTTTCATTTTGCCAGTTTTACCGCGCGTTTCTATAAGCATTTCGGCAATTCGCTTGCTTGCGCCCATTATATTGGTCGGGTTTACGGCCTTGTCGGTGGATATCAGCACAAACTTCTTCACACCGGCCTTTTCCGCGCATTCGATAACGTTCAGCGTGCCGAAAACATTGTTTTTTATCGCTTCGGTAGCGGAGATCTCCATCATCGGCACATGCTTGTACGCGGCCGCGTGAAAAATGATATCCGGCCGGTACCGCTCCATTACCTCGCTCAGCTTATCGCGCTCCCTGACGGTTCCCATAACCAAAGTGTAACGCGAAGTATCATATTTTTTTACGAACTCCTGATTGAGAAAAAACATTCCGTTTTCATGCTGATCGAAAATTATCAGATGTCTGCATCCGAAATTGAGCACCTGACGGCACAGCTCCGAACCTATAGAGCCCGCTCCGCCCGTCACCATGACCACCTTATCCTTAACGGAAACGTCGATAAGCTCCTGCCTGACCTTAAACTCGTCGCGGCCCAACAGCTCCTCTATCTTTATATCGCGCAAAGACTTTACGCTGTCCGCCATCTCGCTGGCATTGGTTATGGACGGCATTATCTTGATCGGAAGATTAAAAGGCGCACAGGCGTTGTAAATGCGGCGAAGCTGAGATTTTGTTATGCTCATTATGGCGATGACAAAAGCCTCGGCCTTGTGTCTTTCCACAATTTCCGCAAGCTTGTCCACGCCGCCCTCCACAGATATGCCGTAAATGCGCTTGTTCTGTTTTTCTTCGTCGTCGTCAACGACGGCAACGGGATAATAACCTTCCCCGGGATTATTGATAAATCTGTTGATCACCAAAGAGCCGGTATAACCCGCGCCTATAACGATAGTGCGCTTCATGCCGGGCATGGATTTATCGTCCACCCAATATCTGACGTGCTTAAGATAGTGCAGTATCCCGTAAAAAAATCTTATCGTTCCGCTGAAAATCGCGCTGAACAGCAGATAGATGAGAATCAGCGGCACCCATACCTCAGTATCGACAACAACCTCGAGTATGATTTTAAAGACAAACAGAATAAAAAACGATGCGATGTACGAGAAAAGGAATTTGAAAAACTCCACGCGCCCCGCGTAACGCCAGATTGCGTTATAGCAATCGAATATCACCAGCATGGCCACCGTAACCACAACCGCGACTACGGCAATCGCAAGCTCGTTCTGCGCGTATCCGGCGGGCTCCTCCAGCCGGAAAAACAATATCGTTCTTGCCAGAAAAAAAGCCAGAGCCGCAAAACATATATCAAGTGCAAGCGTAATAATAATCGACCTTATACGCTTTTTTCGGCTGATATTAGGCTTATCGTGTTTTACCTTTCCCATAAGTATCCGTCTTCCTTATCTTGCGTCGAAATTCCGTAATTCAGCCGACGTAACTGTCGGTTATATTGTAGAGCAGCGTACCCAGATAATTGCCGCCCGCCCCGCTTATCTCATCAACGGCCTTAGTAAAGCTTTTAGCGCCCGTATCCGCCTGATTGACAACAAGACAAACCTGCGAAACCTTACCGGACACATACCCCAAAACGCCCTTCGATTTATTATCGTAAACGTAAACCTTAAGCGTGCCGTCGGCATCGCTTTCAAAACGGTCGCGCCAGTCGAACACAACCTCGTTATTGTCGCCTTCAAGCTCATACACTTTGACGCTTCTGCCCGCTTTCTTCGCAAAATCCGCGAAAGCCGCGGCAAAGTTTTTGAGATTTTCATCGGCATTGACGTCCGACAACAGCAACGAATCGACTCCGCTCGCATTGACTGCGGTAAGCAAAGAAATAAGCGCGCCGCCGTCCCCGCAGTTTTTTTCGGCCGAAATGACCTTTGCTTTATCCGCGGGAAGAATATAGGCAACGCTCTTTATCCTGGGATCGAAAACATAAACAAGCGTAGCTATTACCATGCCGGCGGCAAATCCGCCAAGCAGTCCTATAAACATATATACGAAAAGAGAGGGCTTGTTATTGCTTTCGACAATCTTACTCATTGCCTCGGTATCAAAATTTTTCATAACGGGCGAAACTATAAGCGCCTTATTGTCGCCGGCAAGCTCCGGATAAGATGCGGTAATCTTTGCGACCGCGTTTTTAAGATACTGATCGACCACGTTTACGGCGGCGGCCTCATCTGCCTCAGACCTTATGTCGTAAGCAAAATCCACCTTAACGAAATTGTTTTCGCTTGTGACGACCAGATGATTGAAAAACTTATCCTTTTTGTCCGACGTTTTCTTTTCCCCGGCGTATATCTGATCGCTTACAGCCGTAAAGGTCTCGGTTTTTAGTATCGACTCGGTAGCCGTCTGCACAATAGCCTTGGCCGTGTCGTTGTAAAAATCATAATCTATGACCGTATCGCCCTTAATAATGTCGCCGTTTTTTTCCAAAAGATACACGTATTCCAGCGTATTGAATTTTATAGTCCCCTCGTAAACCGCTATATTCGTCGTTTTAAACGAAAGCGAATAATAAGCCCCTATGCCTCCGCCGATCAGGACGCACAACGCAACGATTATCCACTTTCTCAATATATAGATAAAATAATTTCTGAACGAAAATTCCTTTTCCATAATTTCGTCTCCGATACCGTATTTTAATTATCCCGCACCGTGCTTTAACCGGCCGGTCGGAAGACGCTTGCAAGTACAACTGAATCCGGAGAAGCGCGGCCGCAAAAAGAAACAGCGGCGCAGCTTTAAAACGCGTCTTTTTTATTATAGCCTTACAGTCGTCGTTTGTCAACAACTTAAAGCGCTAAAACGGCCTTATCTGCGAGCGTCATGAACGACAGCCGAAACGGGCAAATAACCTTTGCGAGCAAATAAAAATTTTGGTAAATCATATTGACAAAAAATATTTTACATTATATAATTCATAATATAATATAAGGCTGTGAAAATATACGTTTTTTTCGCCGCCCGTTTATCGCATAAACGAAAAGTTACATCAATACCGGATAATACGGGCTTAATTCGTATTTTTTCGCGCATGTATTAATTATTGATAAAGAAAGGAGTACTGTTAATGAAAAAGAAAACAGCGGCCTTGGCTTTGATCGTTTGTCTTTTGTGCGTGCCGATTCTCGCCTCCTGCGGCGACGGCATCGCCAAAACGAAGAAGCTGAAGCTGGACGATTACGCGTATTCGATTGCCGACGCGACCGAAAGCGGAATGGTACAAAAATCCCGGCATGAACTGAGCGCGCTTACAAAGCTTGACATAGACGGCATGCAAGACTTACGCTCGGATTCCGAAGTCAAAATCGTGACGCAAGCCGGAAAAACGGGAGCTTACAACGCCAAAACGGGAAAATTTATAGTCGCGCCGACAGAAAACACGTCCGTCAGGAATGATTTTTACGTTTCGGGAGCATATCACGCCGTAATTACCGAGAAGTACGGCGCAGACACCAAAACGACGGTATACGCAAACGACGGCACGGCTCTCCTGCCCGAAAACATTTACGATTCGGTTTCCGTTTCGGCATCCGCGGATAAATTTTACAACGGAGAAAAAATTGCCGGCCAAATTGAGTTTTTATCCTCCGGCGCAAGCGCCGCGGGAATAATTTATCTGATCTTTGACGATAACGGATATCTTAAAACCGTGTCCGCGGCGGATTTGACGTCCGAACCGGCCGTCGGCGATACGGTTAACCGGCGCAGAGAATATCTTTTAAATGATTTTACCGGCTTTAACGGCGTTTATGAAAAAGACGACGCGTTTTTAAATGATTACAGGCTGTCATACGAGCAGACCGAATCGGGAGGAGGTAAATATTATTTCCGCAAAGGCGACAAAACTACGACGCTGACTTTACCCTCATATCGCAGCAACGTTTTGTATATAAACGGAAAAGTGTTTTATAATCTCCGCAAGGCTCTGCCCTACGAGCAGGAAAAGGACTACGATTTTGTTACTACCGATTCGGACGATTTTACCCAAACGACAAAATACGAGGATAAATACTACGCTTTCGATATCGCCAAGGGTAAAACCAAGCAAATCAAGCTGAATTACTCTATCCTGAGCGCAAAGCCCTTGTATAATCAAAACAAAGGCGTTTACGACGCGCTGTCGGTAACGGCCGTGGTCAAAAAGGACGGGATAGCCACGTTCGGCAACAGTGCGGATACCCGATCCTACATTATAGACAGGGACGGCAAGGTGGGCTTTGATTTTTCCTCCTTCTCGACCGCGGCGCCGACGTTTGTTAAATTGACGGACGACCGTTATCTGACCGCGGCGCATATCATTAACGGTAAAGGCGAAACGGTCGCCGAAATACGCGGCGTCACTGCAATTTCCGAAGAAAACGGACTTATAATTTTGAAAAACGCCGACAACAAATACGGCGCGGCTGATTTCGACGGAAAACTTGTGCTTCCCTTCAATTACGGCAGCATGGATTTTTACGGAAATAAATTTTACGCGGCCGTTCAAACGCTTGCTTTAAGCGAAAACAGACTGGTTTCCCTCGACAAGCCGGCCGGGCTTACGCTTGAGGAAGCGCTTACAGGACTTGCCGCGGACGAACATATAGGCTCGGTTTACAGCGGCGCCGGACTGATCCAAACCATGCGCAACTTTACAGACGGTAACGTTAACGGCGTTAAGTACGCATTTTATAATTACAGCGGCAAAAAGCTGATCGAAGTTTCGGGAACGTCCGGCTCGTGCGATTTAGAAATATACGACGGCTTCGGAAGCAACGTAATAACGGAGCTGGGATATTATAACGCTTCGGGAAATTACGTAACCGAATATTATTCTTCCGTACAATCGAATTAAAGGAGATTATAATATGAAAAAGAAAATAATACTGCTAGTATTGATCGTCGCGCTGCTGGCGCTTCCGCTCACGGCTTGCGGCGGGGAAAAGAAAGCGCCCACCGCAAAAGCCATCAAGCTTGCCGATTACTCGGTAACGCTGGACGCAAAACAGAACGGCCGCGAAATATATACGGAAAATACCGGATATACTGCGGCAAACAAGCTGAACGGAATCGCGGCAAACGCAAACAGCTACGGAATAACCGCGCTTTTCAACAGCGAAACGCAGAAATATACGCTTTACGACCTTAACAACGGTCAGACGCTTATGAGCGGACAGGAATTCAGCAATATAAGCCTTGACGGCGCAACGGGCTGCTTTAAGCTTATGAACTACGATGCCGCCGGCAATACAAACAAATGGGGCGTAGCAGACTGGACCGGCACGAAAATGCTTATGGATATGACCGAAATCTCCGCCTACTCAAGCGTAACCATCGAAACGATGGATAACTGTTACGTCGGAAACGAAATTTACCCTGCCGAAATCCTGAAAATACAATATACTCCCGCGGGCGCGGACACGGCCGTCAGCAAATACTTCAGAATCCTTGCGGAAGACATGTTCAGCGCTCCCTCGATCGACAGCGTAGAAGAAAACAAGCTTAATATCGGCAGCCCCTCTTCCGTCGGTTCCGCAGTTTCGGCGATTGAAAGAGCTCCCGTTTACCAAAGAGCGGCGTCCGTCAAATCCGTTTACGGCGATATGGACTCGTATTCATACTCCGTCAACCTGATAAATTACGAAAACTTTATGAAAGCCGCTCTGACCTTTTACGACGGAGACGCTCAAAAAGGGACGGTAAATATCAAAAACGGCTTTATAATAGGCTTTATCGAAAAATATTTGTATTACGCCGAGGTTGAAACTCTGCCCTACGACGCCGAATCCGGATATAACGTTTATCAGCAGACCGGCGACAGCTTTACGTCCGTCAGCAAAATGAATTTTACTTACTACAGATACGACGTTATCAAAAACAAGCTTAAAAAAATCAATCCCGGATACATAATACTGCCCGAGGACCTCGACAATCTTTACAATTACTCCGACAAAAAGTTTGACGCGGCAACGGTGCAGGCGATAAATCTGGTTGACGGCGTGGCGACGCTGAACGACTCGGCCGATTACAAAACCTATGTAGTCAATTCCGACCTGAAAGTCATCGCCGACTTAAGCGAAAAGCCCTTCCGCCTTTCCTCAATAGTCAAGCTGAACGACGACCGCTTTATGATCAGCGACGACGGCGTCAATTATATAGTCGACAAAAAACTTAACGAAATCGCGTCTTTCAGCAGCTCATCGGCGTATAGAATTTATAAGAGTTCTCAGCTCATCGCGTATTCCGACAACGGCCGCTACATGGCCGTCGATTTCAACGGAAGCGTAGTTTTCGAGCCGAAATACAGCTCGCTTGAATTCTACGGCGGAGTTGCTCTTACCGACATAATGGGCGTAAGCTCCGACAACGAGGACTATCTTGTTTCCAGAGACAACCTTGCGGGCTCTGCGGCAAGCGCGCTGATCGGCGACAACGAAACGATGATTTTCTCCGATTACGGAATCATTGTCAAGAAAAATGCCGAAAACAAAATCACGGTTTATAATTATAAAGGCGTTGAATTATTATCCGCAGATAATGTCAGCTCTGTAAACGCTTATAAGATCATAGGCGAAAAGCTGCTGTTTACCGCTTCGCTGACGGAAGGCGGATCCGCATCCTATCTCTTCACTTAAAGAAATCTGAAAAAACTTAAACAAATCAAAGCCCCTGAAGCATAAATGTTTCAGGGGCTTTTACCTTATAAATATCTTCTGCTCTTTAAGCATATCAACCAAAAAAATCTTCGTAACCGTAAAAACATGCTAGGCTATCGAGCCGGCCGCACTCAAAAGAGAGCTCTCAACGAACGCCCGCGTCAGAGAATATCAACTTCAGCACGGGCTTAAGCTGATTGAAAATCATGCGGTCGGTTACCGTCATCTTTGACTCCGTACAGGAAAACGACACGACTGAAGTACGGCCTTTTGCCTCTATCGGAAAATAAATCGCTTTCGCCCCGCGCAGAGTATCCGTGCCTTTCCCTGCGGGCTTTCCGTTGACACGGCACCATTCGGCAACGGCCATTTCATTCTCATCGCCCCAAAAATCCGCCGACTCGTTTGCCCACGGAGTAACGGCACAGGTACGTCCGAAAATACAGCAGCTTCTTTCAAACGCCCGCGCAAGAACGCTTGATACGGCTGTTTCCGCGTCGTCGCCGTTTGCGTAAGCCGCCTGAGTAAGCAACGAAAATACGTCCAGAGTCTTATTAGCCGTCCTGTACTTTCTAAGCAGCTTTTGAGGAGTGAATAATTTTGAAAAGAAATCCCGTACAGGCGACCTTCTGTAGGATACCCTTTGGTTATCCGGCACTATAAGAAGCTCGATTTTAGGCATTCTCATTATAAATTTATCCTCAAGCCCCACCTTTTTGCCGACGGATTTCCAAGTCTTCCCTATTATAAGATTTGTGACGCCTGCAAGACGGACGTAATCAGCCACGGTTTCCACAACGTCCTCTCCGTATTTTACAATCGTTTCTCCGTCCAGGTCCTGAACAAGCCGCATATTCTTCTTAATCTGCGCGGCAGCCTCGTCGCTAAGCTCTCCGTTGCGCTCGACATACATAGCGGAAAACCTGCAATGATATGCTTCCGCCATGCGCGCGGCAATGCGAATCGTCCTTTCCGACGAAGGCGACGGGCTTATCAAAACGAGTATCCTCATTTTAAGCGTGCCGTTATTGTTATGCTTTTCCACTCTGTCAGCGCTGCGCCGCATAAAAAGCTCGCGCAACGAGGACAGATTATCCGTCTTGAAAAAATTTTCAAGAGCCACGGCCGCCCGGCTTTTATTGTATATCTTGCCTTCCTTCATCCGCTCGATCAGCGTTTCAGGCTCTATATCGATAAGGACTACTTCATCGGCGTAATCGAAAATTTCGTCGGGAATACGCTCGTTCACATCAACCGACGTCGCGGAATCGACCAAATCGTGAAGACTTTCTATATGCTGAACGTTTACGGTCGTCCATACGTCGATACCGCTGTTGACAAGCTCCTCCACGTCAAGATACCGCTTTCGGTTTTTACTGCCGATCGCGTTGGTATGAGCAAGCTCGTCAACCAAAATCAACTGAGGACGGCGTTCTATCGCGCCGTCCACGTCAAACTCTTTTAAAGTTATTCCCTTGTATATAACCTCTTTAAGCGGAAGAGTCTCAAGCCCTTCCGCCATTTTAAAGGTTTCGGGACGGTCGTGCGGCTCAAGATATCCCAGCACCACGTCGACGCCCGATTTTTTCATTTCCTGTGCGGCTTTCAGCATGGCGTAGGTTTTGCCTACGCCAGCCGAATAACCGAAGAATATTTTTAACCTGCCTTTCTGCATTTTTACATCAACCCGTCCAGCGCAAGATTGACAAGCAGAACGTTAACCCGCTTTTCTCCGAATATCCAAAGGAATCTGCCTTCGGTATATTTTTCTATTACGCCGCGGACGTAATCCTCTGTATAATCGGAAATGCTTTCGCCGTCGCCTGCCTGATAAATCGCCGCATCTTCCGGGCTGAGCACCGTAATGTTGCCGTCGGCGTCCGTCAACAGCTTCCAGCCGGCAGTCTTACGTCCCGCAACAATCGCCCCGACCTGAAAATATGCCGCGTCGGGAGATATATGCGGATCTACGCCGCTACCGCTTGACGTAACCAACTCGCTGGGTACAGCCGACAAATCCTCATATCCGACTTTTGCAAGCTTTTCCTTGCGCGCGGCCACATTTTCCTTAACCAGCGCGTTAAATTCGTCGCTTTCGGGCGACAGATTGGTAGGAGCGCCCGTATTTACACGGCCGAACAGATATTCGGCGCTCTCATAATTTTGCCCGATAAGCTCGCTTCCGTAAATTCTGGTCGTTCCGTCGGAAAGCGTAACTATAATCTGCGAACCGTTCGCTTCATACGGAAACAGCGTCTGCGCGGCAAAGGTAACGCTTACCGGATAAATTATTCCGCATATCAGTGTAAAGATCAATAAGCAAACGAGCGCTGCTCGCACGGTGGTAAATCTCTTTTTTCTTACCGGATTCTCAGCCGCGGCCGCAGATGCCGGCACGGTTTCTTCAGACATCGTATCGTCAACAATATTATCTCTTTTCATAAAATATCTCCTTAAAGAACGCCGCAAACCGTCAGCAGCAAGTCAAAAAGCTTAATGAAGATAAACGGAGCGACTACGCCGCCGAGACCGTAGATAAGCAAATTGCTTTTCAGCATCTTTCCCGCGGGACGCTCTTTATATTTAACACCCTTCAAGGCAATCGGTATCAACGCTATTATTATCAGCGCATTGTAAATAATCGATGACAAAATCGCCGTGGTCGGACTTGTCAGCCTCATAAAGTTTAAAGCCTCGAGTCCGGGATAAATGCTTGCGAAAAGCACGGGAATTATTGCAAAATACTTTGCGATATCGTTGGCAATCGAAAACGTCGTAAGCGCGCCTCTAGTCATCAGCAGCTGCTTGCCTATTCTTACCACCTCGATGAGCTTTGTGGGAGAGGAATCAAGATCGACCATGTTGCCCGCTTCCTTTGCCGCCTGCGTACCGCTGTTCATAGCGACTGCAACGTCGGCCTGCGCAAGCGCGGGCGCATCGTTTGTTCCGTCACCCGTCATCGCAACCAAATGGCCTTCCTGCTGAAGCTTTTTAATAAGCGCCAGCTTACTTTCCGGCGTTGCCTCCGCCACAAAGTCGTCTACGCCGGCTTCCGCAGCAATAGCCGCCGCCGTCATCGGATTATCGCCGGTAATCATGATCGTTTTGATACCGATCTTACGCAGGTCCTCAAACTTTTCCTTTACGCCGTCCTTAACGATATCCTTTAAGTAAACGATGCCCAACACCTTTTCGTTGCGAGCGACCACCAGCGGCGTACCGCCCTCGTTGGCAACGCGCACAACGGCTTCCCCGCACTCCTTGGAATACGCTCCGCCCTGAGCCTTGACGTAACTTTCGATCGCGTCGGCGCTGCCCTTGCGGATTTGCTCTCCTGCGACGTCCACTCCGCTCATTCTGGTTTTTGCGGAAAACTCGATAAACGTAGCCTTCATTTTGGCTATATCGCGTCCGCGCAGTCCGAATCTGTTTTTCGCCAATACGACTATGCTTCTGCCTTCCGCAGTTTCGTCCGCAATAGACGCAAGCTGCGCGGCTTCCGCCAGCTCCCGCTCGGACGTACCGTCAACGGGAATAAACTCGCTTGCCTGACGGTTGCCCAGAGTTATCGTGCCCGTCTTATCAAGCAGCAGAATATCAACGTCGCCCGCCGCTTCAATCGCTCTGCCGCTGGTCGCCAGCACGTTTGCCTTGTTCAGCCGCGCCATGCCCGCTATACCTATAGCCGACAGCAGCGCGCCGATCGTCGTAGGCGCAAGACAAACAAGCAAAGCGACTATATTGGTAAGACTTATAGGTTCTCCCTGTCCGGCCTGATTGACCGCAAACTTAGAAAACGGAAGCAGCGTCGCAGACACAACCAAAAATATAATCGTAAGCGTAACCAACAAAATCTGCAAAGCGATCTCGTTGGGCGTTTTTTTACGGCTGGCGCCCTCGACCATGGCAATCATTTTGTCAAGGAAAGACTTACCCGCCTCCGCCGTCACCTTAATGATCAGCCAGTCGCTGGTAACCGTGGTTCCGCCCGTAACAGCGCTTCTGTCGCCGCCGGATTCACGAATCACAGGCGCGGATTCACCGGTTATGGCGCTTTCGTCCACACTGGCAACGCCTATGATAACCTCTCCGTCCATAGGAATCTGCTCGCCTGCTTTTACAAGCACTATATCGCCGGGCTTCAGCTCGTTGCTTTTTACTTCGCTGTATTCCGACTCGTAATCAGCGCTTTTAAGCTTGCGGGCAATCACGTCCTTTCGCGCTTTTTTCAGGCTTTCCGCCTGAGCCCTGCCGCGTCCTTCGGCTATCGCCTCCGCAAAATTGGCAAATAATGTGGTGAACCACAGAATCAAAGCTATTGAAAATATATACCAGCTTCCGCCGTCCTTAATTCCGCCGAGCGACAGAAAAAACAGTATAGTCGTCAATATTGCGCCCAGGTAAACGACAAACATCACCGGGTTTTTTATTTGTATTTTCGGATTCAGCTTACACAGAGACTGAATCGTAGCGTCAAGCACGATCCTTTTATCGACCATACTCTTACGCTTTTCTTCGGTTTTACTTACCTGTTTATTTTTATTCATAAACGACCTCCTTTAACCGACGTATTCGGCAATCGGACCGAGTGCAAGCGCCGGGAAGAAGCTGAGCGCTCCTATAATAAGTATTACTGCTATCAGTAATCCGACAAACATCGCGTTATTAGTCGCCAGCGTGCCGTCCGACTGAGGAACGACCTTTTTCTTGCCCAGGCTGCCAGCCAAAAACACCGTAGACAGCATCGGAACAAAACGCACCAGCAACATTACGATACCGCCCGACACGTTGGTCCAAGGCGTATTTGCGTTAAATCCGGCAAACGCCGAGCCGTTGTTGTTGGCCATGGACGCAAAGGCATACAGAATTTCCGAAAAGCCGTGCGCGCCGCTGTTGGTCAGCCATTCGGGTGCAGCCGCAATCATAACGGTGGCCGCAGTCCCCAGCAGCAGACACAAAACGGGCGTCAGAATAATCAGACAAACCATTTTCATATCATAGCTGCCTACCTTTTTCCCGAGGTATTCGGGGGTTCTGCCAACCATAAGTCCGGAAATGAATACGGTCAAGAGCGCAAAGGCAATCATGCCGTAAAGACCGCATCCCACGCCGCCGTAAACAACCTCGCCCAACATCATCAGAAACATCGGCACAAGTCCGCCAATCGAAGTAAAGCTATCGTGCATTGAGTTTACCGAGCCGTTTGACACGCTTGTGGTAGAAACCGCCCACAGCGACGAAGCGCCGATTCCGAAGCGCGATTCCTTGCCCTCCATATTGCCTATGGAAGCTACGCCGTCAACAGAAGTTCCGCCCAGATATTCAAACGCAGTACACACCGCAAGGCAGACGAAAAATAGAATGCTCATCGCCTTAAGCAGCGCAATACCCTGATTTTTTTCCTTTACGACCGTACCGTCGGCGTTTCTGCGCTTTACGGCAAAGCCGAACGTAAAGCACAGCCCTGCCGGAATCCATATCAAAGAAAGACATTCGATAAGATTAGTAAAGGGCGTGGGATTTTCAAACGGATAGGCCGAGTTTACTCCGAAGAAGCCGCCGCCGTTAGTAAACAGCTGCTTGATTATAATCTGGCTTGCCGCAGGCCCCAGATAAAGCTGCGACGACGAGCCGTTCATAGCGATGTATGATACCGAGCCGCTCATGGTCTGCGGTACGCCGTCCATGACCAGCAGCAACGCTCCGACAAAGCATACGGGCAGCATAAAGAGCGTAACTCTGATCGTATCCGCCCAGAAGTTGCCTATCGTCTTGCATTCCTTGCGCACAAAGCCGCGGATCAACGCAAACAACACGGCAATGCCCACCGCGCCCGAAAGAAAATTCTGCACGGTAAGGCAAAGCATCTGCGAAAGATACGAAAGACCGGTCTCTCCCGAATAAGCCTGCCAGTTAGTGTTTGTCACAAAGCTTGCGGCGGTGTTAAAAGCAAGATGCCAGCTCATCCCGTCGATTCCTTCCGGATTAAGCACTAGAAACGATTGCAGCATAACAACCGCAATAAAAAATATAAGACCGAAAACGCTGAAAAGAATTACGCTCAGCGCGTACTTCTTTACCGTCATTTCTTCCTTTGGGTTAATGCCCATTGCCTTACATATAACGCCTTCCACTTTTACAAACGCTTTTCCGGCAAATACAGGTTCGCCTTTATATATTTTATAAAAGGCTTTCCCGAACAGGTATCCGCCGCCGATCAGCAGAGCAAAATACGCTATATCCTGCAATACGGCAAAAATGATACTTTCCGTCATAAAGACCTCCGACTGTAAATATTACTCGTAAAAATAATGATTTTATCTAAAAAAAGATTTCAGCCCTTATCGCTTTTAAACAGCATATAAAAAAGAAATCCCAACAAGCCGACGGCTAAAACTCCCGCGGCGATCGTAACTACCGTCATTTTATCTCACCTCCCGTTTCCAGTCCCCACGCAACGTTGACAAACCCTTTATACCAAAACTGACATACTCTGTCGAGATTTTCGGACGCGGGACCGAATGACTGATCCATATAATAAGCGACTCTGTAAAATTTAGAAGCCTTCAGACGGTCGCCTTCCTTTTCATACGAAATTCCGAACAGATTATAATATTCTGGGTTTTCTACGTTTTCCGCCGCAACCGTCTTTAATAAAGTCCTTGCCTGCTCGCAGGCGCCCTGTCTGATCGCTGTCGCCGCCGCTTCCAAAAGACTGACAAACGGACTTTCGGTCTGCTTAATTTTGGAGCCGGCTTTCGTTTCGACGCTTTCCTGTTTTGCAAAATAATTTAAATTGCCGTATAAAGCTTGTATCTCCGCCATTAGTATCACCTCCCGATTACACAATTATTATAACGCCCGCAATATTAAGCAAACGTTTTATATTTTACGTAACGCATTAAGTTTGCATTAAATATCCGCGTCTCCATCAAAAAAACGCCTTATATAGCGCGCGAATTGCCGTTTCGTATTTGGATTCGTCAACTCCGGCAATAATGTTGATTTCACGACAGCCTTGAATCAACATACGGATATTGACGTTATTGCGCGCAAGCGCGCCGCACATTTTTTCCGCTACCCCCAGCCCGTTATACATATTTCGTCCGACAACCGAAACAATGGCGAGGTTTTCTATAATTTTTATTTCATCGGGCCGGATTTCTTTCTTTATTTCCTTTATGACCGCCGCCGTCGTCTCCTCGCCCATGTATTGCTTGGAAATCAGGAAATTGACCGCGTCTATGCTTGACGGCATATGTTCAAACACTATGCCGTAATACTCAAGCACGGAAAGAATCTTGCGCACCGTGCTTTTCTGTAAATTCATTCCTATCTTGTGAATCAACAGAACGACGAAATCTTTTTTTCCGATTATGCCGGTAACCGTATTTTTATCCGCAGCCTTTAATGAGGGATATATCATCGTTCCGCTGTTTTCGGTGCAGAAAGTATTTCTTACGTTGAGCGGAATTTTACTCTTTATCAGCGGACTCAGAGCGTCCGTATGCATAATGGAAGCTCCCAGATACGAAAGCTCACGCAATTCGCCGTAAGTCATATTTTCTATAACGTCCGCATCTTTTACAATGCGCGGATCCGCGTTAAGAATTCCGTTGACGTCAGTCCAATTTTCATATAAATCAGCCTTAACCGCCGCGGCGACGATACTGCCGCTGATATCCGAGCCGCCTCGCGAAAATGCAGTAACCGCGCCCGTTTCGTCCGCGCCGTAAAATCCCGGAATGACCGCGCGCGACACCGTTTTCAGCCGCTTGCGGCACAGTCTTTGCGTAGTCTCGGCATCGTAACCTTCATATCGGTTAAAGCAGATAAGCTCTGTCGCGTCGATAAATTCAAAGCCTATTCTCCTTGCAAAAAACAATGCGGACAGATATTCCCCGCGCGAAAGACAAAAATCGCGTCTGCCGCTTTGCTCCATCGCCG
>USBU01000005.1 GCA_900553005.1 uncultured Eubacteriales bacterium
AGATGTAGCTCCGTCTCGTGGGCTCGGAGATGTGTATAAGAGACAGGTTTATATCGTTTTCACGCACGCCGGCCAACCGAAAGCACAAAGTCATCGGCTGACACTGATTGTCGTCCTCTCTGCCCAATCTGAAAGGCAGCCCGGCAAACGCGACGAGATCGGCGTTTCCGGTAGCGTCGATATAGTATTTGGCCTTCAGCTCGATATTGCCGGACGTAGTTGAAACCGTAAGCGCTTTTATCTTTCCGTCAGACATTTTTACGTCCGACAACAACGCGTGATACAAAACCGTTACTCCCGCCTCGGTCAGCATACGGTCCAACACGATTTTAAGCAATTCATCGTTAAACGAATGGATGCCGCGGCGTTCGGCAATCTTGGTTGCGCCAATTTTCCACATGCGAAGCCTAAGCTCCTCAAACAGTCCCTTATTGACAAGCTTTCCTTCCGGCCCGCGTTCAAAATAATTCATAAAAGGGTTTACCAGCGCGCTTGTAGCCATGCCGCCGGCAAATCCGTACCGCTCGATAATCAAAACTTTCATCCCCTCGTCCGCGGCGGCAACCGCAGCCGCAACTCCGGCAAGCCCCGCGCCGGCTACGATAACGTCGAATTCCGGAAGCTTAATGCTATCCCTTATTTCTTTATTTAACATATATTTAATCCTTAATACAGATATTTAACGGAATATTCGGTCCGACAAACTCAACCAAAGCGAAAAGCAACACTTGTTATCGTGCTGCTTTTTTCGTATTTTCCACAATCAACTCGTTTATGGGCTTACCCGGGCCTACCATAGGCAGGACAAACTCATCGGTATCGATATGCGCGTCGATCACCGCAGGCGCGTTTTTGCTTAATGCAGACGCAATCGCCTCATCAAATTCCTGCTTGGTGCGCACGGTATAACCGTCGATAAAGTACGCCTCGGCCAGTTTTTTAAAATCCGGTCCGCGGTCGAGCGTCGTCTCGGAATAGCGTCCGCCGTAAAACAGCGTCTGCCACTGACGCACCATACCCAGCGTACCGTTGTTCATGACGATAATTATTACGGGAATATTATAATGCTGAATGGTGCAAAGCTCGTTACAATTCATCCTGAAGCAGCCGTCGCCCGCTATCGAAACCACTCTTTTGTCGGGACAACCTACCTGCGCGCCCATAGCCGCGCCGGTGCCGAATCCCATCGTCCCGAGGCCTCCGCTTGAAAGAAAGGTGCGCGGTTTGTCAAAGTGATAGAACTGCCCCGTCCACATCTGATGCTGGCCTACCTCCGTCACTATAATCGCGTCGCCTTTAGTCGCTGCGTTAAGCTTTTCCAGGATATATTCAGGATTTATCGGCGCATCCGGGCTTAAGTCCATTTTAGGAAATTCCTTCTTCATTCCCTCGATTTCCTTGAGCCATGCGTCCGAGGCTTTGCGCCCGACTAACGGAAGCAGTTTTTTAAGAATCGCTCGGGCGTCGCCCACGAGCGAATGAGCAGAACGCACGTTTTTATCGATTTCGGCGGGATCGATATCTATATGCAGAATTTTCGCGTTTCTTGCGAAACGAGCGGAATCGGAAATAACTCTGTCCGAGAATCTTGCGCCCACGGCGATTAAAAGATCGCACGTATTCACGCCAATATTGGAAGCCTTTGTGCCGTGCATGCCTATCATGCCCGTATATTCCGGCGCGGCGGTATCGTAACTGCCCAAGCCCATAAAGGTACAGGCTACGGGACTGCACGTAAGCTCGGCCAGCAGGCGGATTTCGTTTTCCGCGCCGGAAGCGATCACGCCGCCTCCGCTGACGATAAACGGACGCGCGGAAGCGTTTATCATTTTAGCGGCCTTTTCTATATCCGCCTGAGTCGCTTCATCGACGGCCGTCGCTGCGCGCGGCTTAACATAGCTGTATTCCGCCTCCGCCGCGGTCACGTCTTTGGGGATATCTATAAGCACGGGGCCCTTACGGCCGCTGCCCGCAATATAAAACGCCTCTCGGATAATATCGGCAAGCCTGTCCGCCGACGGCACGATATAATTGTGCTTTGTTATAGGCATCGTTATGCCGGTGATATCCACCTCCTGGAAGGAATCGCGTCCGAGAAGATTGCCCGCGACGTTGCAGGTAATGGCAACCATAGGCGTAGAATCCATATACGCGGTAGCTATACCCGTAACCAGGTTGGTCGCTCCCGGACCGGACGTAGCAAAGCACACCCCGACCTTTCCCGTTGCGCGGGCGTAGCCGTCGGCGGCGTGCGCGGCGCCCTGCTCGTGCGCGGTCAGATAATGGCGTATCCTGCCGCTTTTATACAGCGCGTCGTAAACGTTGAGAATGGTTCCTCCGGGATAGCCGAAAACGCATTCGACCCCCTGCTCGATAAGACAATTTATAATTATTTCTGCTCCAGTCATAGACAAATTCCTTAAATAAATTCGATAATAAAAATTCTGCAATATGCTTGCCGGCCGGGCAAAAGCTATAATAAAATTTCTACGTCAGTCTTTGAATACCGCCCCTTTATCGGCCGAAGTAACCTGCGCCGCGTAACGCTTAAGATACCCGCTCACGGGTTTAATTACGGGCTTAAACTGCTTTCTGCGCCTTGTCATTTCCTCGTCGGAGATTTCTAAATTGATGGAATAATTAACCATATCGATGGAAATTACGTCTCCGTCGCAGACCAGCCCTATAGGACCGCCCTCCGCCGCCTCCGGCGAAACGTGTCCGATGCTTGCTCCGCGCGTCGCTCCCGAAAAGCGGCCGTCGGTAATCAGCGCAACCGATTTATCTAGTCCCATACCGGCAATGGACGCCGTAGGCAAAAGCATCTCGCGCATACCCGGACCGCCCTTAGGTCCCTCATAGCGTATTACGACTATATCCCCCGGCTTTATCCTGCCGCCGAGTATAGCCTTTATCGAATCGTCCTCGCTGTCGAAAACCCTGGCCGTACCGCGGTTTACCAGCATTTCCGGCGCGACGGCGCTGCGCTTGACCACGCAGCCGTCGGGCGCCAAATTGCCCTTTAATACCGCCAGTCCGCCCGTGGGGGAATACGGCTTGTCTATCGGCCGGATAACTTCCGCGTCGCGCACGGCCGCGCCGCCGATATTTTCTTCCACCGTTCTGCCGGTAACGGTCAACAGCCTGCCGTCAAGAAGCCCCGCGTCAAGAAGCTCCTTCATCACGGCGTAAACGCCCCCAGCAAAATACAGGTCGGACATGAAATGCTTGCCGGCCGGAGCCAGCTTGCATAAATTGGGCACGCGCTCGCTGATTTCATTGAATAAGGACAGCGGCAGCTGAACGCCAGCCTCGTGCGCCAGCGCCGGCAGATGCAGCGCGGTGTTGGTGCTGCACCCCAAGGCCATATCCACGGCGATTATGTTTTTAAAAGCCTCCAAAGTGAATATGTCGCGCGGCCGGATATTTTTATCCAGCGTGCGCATTACCGCCGCGCCAGTCTCCTTGGCAAGCCTTAGCCGCTCCGAATATACGGCGGGCACGGTGCCGTTGCCCTTTAACGCAAATCCGGCCGCCTCCATCACGCAATTCATACTGTTGGCGGTAAACATACCCGAACACGATCCGCACGTCGGACATGCGTTGTTCTCGTACTCGGCAAGCTCCTCCTCGCTCATTTTTCCGCTGGTGACCGCGCCGGCAGCCTCAAACATGTCCGAAAGCGAAATCTTTTTGCCGCAGGCGTATCCGTTTAGCATAGGACCTCCGCTGACGACGACCGCCGGCAGATTGACGCGCAGCGCGCCCATTACCATGCCGGGAACGATTTTATCGCAGTTGGGCACAAGCACGAGCGCGTCGAAACCGTGCGCCATAGCCATACATTCCACCGAATCGGCAATGAGCTCCCGGGTGACTAGAGAATACTTCATGCCCTCGTGCCCCATGGCTATGCCGTCGCAAACGCCTATCGCGGGCACTATGACGCCCTTGCCGCCGGCGGCGGCGACGCCCTCCTTGACGGCGGCGGCGACGGCGCCCAGGTGCATATGCCCCGGGACAATCTCGCTTTCCGCGCTGACAATGCCGATAAGCGGCTTTTTTATTTCCTCGTCGGTCCAGCCCAAACCCTTCATAAGCGAGCGGTGAGCAGCCTTATCCAGTCCTTTTTTAACGTTATCGCTTCTCATTTCTACTCCGTAATGCCGGTTTTTCGGCCTCTATTTTATGTCGGTGCCGAAGCGCTCTGAACGCGCGACGGTCTGAAATTCGTCCAAAATACTTCTCGTAACCGGACCGCATACGCCCGAACCGATCGTGCGGCCGTCCACGCTGGTGACGGCGATCGCCTCCGCCGCCGTGCCTGTAAGAAAGCACTCGTCCGCGTTGTAAACGTTGAACAGCGTAAACTCGGTCTCCTTTAATTCATACCCCAGCTTAGCCGCTATTTCGATAACCGTGCGCCTGGTTATTCCGTCAAGAATGCCTACGTAAACGGGAGGAGTGTAAATAACGCCGTCCTTGACGATGAAAATATTGTCCCCGGTGCATTCGGTTACTATTCCGTCGTGATTGAGCATCAAAGCCTCCGCCGCTCCGGCGCGGTTCGCCTCGATTTTAGCCAGAATGTTGTTTAAATAATTAAGCGATTTTATCTGCGGATCAACGATAGTAGCCTTATTGCGTCGCTGCACGGAGGTAATTACGGCCATTCCCTTTTCGTACTGCTCCTCGGTATAAAGCTTAATGCCGGCCGCTATACAGAACACCGTGGGCCTATCGCAATTTGTGGGCGACAGCCCCAGATCTCCTTTGCCGCGGGTGACGACAAGCCTGATATAACAATCCTTTAATCCGTTTTTGGCGCATGTAGCCACGACAACGCCGCCAAGCTCTTCCTTTGTCATGGGAATTTTCAGGGCAATGGCGTTGGCTGCTCCGAAAATACGGTCAATATGCTCCTTAAGCCTGAAAACTCTGCCGTTGTAAGCGCGTATCCCCTCGAAAACGCCGTCGCCGTACAGCACGCCGTGATCGAATACCGACACCGCCGCCTTTTCGCTTTCCACAAACTCTCCGTTTACATAAACATACTGCATAATTTTTGCCTCTGAAATAAATTTTATATAGCCCGGCAGGTTTTACTTAATCGCCGCCGTAATCAGCCTGCCCATTTCCACCGTGCCTACTTTTTTCATTCCCGCGCTGTAAATATCGCCGGTCCGGTAACCCGCGTCCAGCACGCTGTTCACCGCCGCCTCGACGGCAGCGGCCTCGGCCTCAAGCCCGAAGGAATAACGCAGCATCATAGCGGCGGATAAAATCGTCGCTATGGGGTTTGCCGCGTCCATGCCGGCAATATCGGGCGCGGAGCCGTGAATCGGCTCGTACATGCCCAGCTTAGTCTCGCCCAAGGAGGCGGAAGCAAGCATTCCTATCGAGCCGGTCAGCATACTGGCCTCGTCTGACAGAATATCGCCGAACATATTGGTCGTTATTATTACGTCAAACTGATGCGGATTCCGTATAAGCTGCATCGAGCAGTTGTCCACGTAAAGGTGCGAATATTCCACCTCTGGATAATCTTTTGCGACACGGGCGGTCACCTCTCTCCACAGCCGCGAGGTCTCGAGTATATTGGCCTTATCCACTACGCAGACCTTTTTACTGCGCTTTACGGCCGCCTCGAATCCCACTCTCAGCACGCGCTCTATCTCCGCCTCCGAATAATACATGGTGTCGAAAGCGGACTTATCCTCCGCTACGCGTCCGCGCTTGCCGAAATAAATTCCGCTTGTAAGCTCTCTGACAATGAGTATATCCAGGCTGTCGCCTATAATCTCCGGCCGCAAAGGGCACGCGTCCTTCAACTGGCGGAATAAAAGCGCGGGACGCAGATTCGCAAACAGCTTAAGCTCTCCCCTGAGCCCTAAAAGCGCCTTTTCGGGCCGGTCGTCTCCGCCGAGGTGATCCCATTTAGGTCCGCCTACCGCGCCCAAAAGCACCGAGTCGGAAGCCTTGCACGCGTCTATGGTATCCTGCGGCAAAGGACATCCGCATTTATCTATTGCTATACCGCCGGCAAGCTTTTCGGTAAACGCAAACCGGTGTCCGTAAACTTCGCCCACGCGGTTAAGCGTCTTAACCGCCTCGTTTATTATATCCGGACCGATACCGTCGCCCGGAACCGTAACAATATTATACTTCATGACTTTCCTTCTCCTGCTTTATTTTTCAGTCTTTATATAATTGACAAGTCCGCCGGCGGAAATAATCCTCTGCATAAACTCGGGATAAGGCTCGCCCTTAAAGGTCTTGCCGTTGGTTTCGTCGGTAATCACGCCCGTATTAAAATCCACCGAAACCACGTCCGACGCGTCAATCCCCGCGACGGCCTCCGGACATTCGACGATGGGAAGCCCTATATTTATGGCGTTGCGATAAAATATCCGCGCAAAGGTGCTTGCTATTACGCAGGAAACTCCCGCCGCCTTGATCGCAATGGGAGCATGCTCGCGCGAGGAGCCGCAGCCGAAATTTTTGTCCGCAACGATTATGTCGCCCGGCTTTACCTTTGACACGAAATCCGCGTCGATATCCTCCATGCAATGCTTAGCCAGCTCTGCGGGATCTGAGGTATTAAGATATCTTGCGGGTATTATGACGTCGGTATCGACGTTATCCTTATATTTGAAAACTCTGCCTTTAGCGTTCATAATATTTTTCTCCTTAAAATCACAGCGTTTCTGGATTCTGAATCTTTCCGGCGACCGCGCTTGCCGCAGCGACGGCGGGAGACGCGAGGTAAACCTCGGACTCCGGGTGTCCCATGCGTCCGACAAAATTGCGGTTGGTGGTGGAAACCGCGCGCTCGCCCTTAGCGAGTATTCCCATATGACCGCCCAGGCACGGCCCGCATGTGGGCATAGAGAAAATCGCGCCCGCGTTTACGAAAATATCGACAAGCCCCTCGTGAATCGCCTGCAGATAAATCTTCTGCGTGCCGGGAATCACGATACAGCGCACTCCCTTTTTAACGTGACGGTCCTTAAGAATTGCCGCAGCCGCGCGCAAATCCTCGATACGTCCGTTAGTGCACGAACCTATTACAACCTGATCGATTTTCACGTCGCCCACCTCGTCTATGGTACGCGTGTTGTCGGGAAGGTGCGGAAAAGCCACCGTGGGACGTATTTTGCCGAGATCGATATCGTAAATTTTTTCATATTCGGCGTCCGCGTCGGCCTTGTAAATCTTATACGGCTTATCCGAGTGCTGCTTAATATATTCCACCGTCCTGTCGTCCACGTCGAAGATTCCGTTTTTGCCGCCCGCCTCTATCGCCATATTAGCCATGCACAGACGGTCATCCATGGAAAGATTTTTAAGCCCGTCGCCCGTAAACTCCATGCTCTTGTAAAGCGCGCCGTCAACCCCTATCATGCCGATAATGTGCAGGATAACGTCCTTGCCCGACGCGTAGCCCGTCAGCTTGCCCGTAAGATTGAACTTAAGCGCCGACGGCACTTTAAACCAGGCCTTGCCGGTCGCCATTGCCGCCGCCATATCCGTCGAGCCCACGCCCGTGGAAAACGCGCCCAGAGCGCCGTATGTGCAGGTATGGGAATCGGCGCCGATAACAGCGTCGCCCGCGACCACCAGCCCTTTCTCGGGCAGCAGAGCGTGCTCTATGCCGACCTCGCCTATTTCAAAATAATTGGTTATATCCATTTTTCCCGCAAATTCACGTATCAGCTTGCACTGCTCGGCCGCCTTGATATCTTTATTGGGCGTAAAATGGTCAGGTACGAGCGCGATCTTGTCGCGGTCGAAAACCTTGTCGCAGTTAAACCGTGCAAATTCCTTTATTGCCACGGGGCTTGTGATGTCGTTGCCGAGCACAAGGTCCAGCTTAGCCTCGATAAGCTGGCCGGCCTTGACCGAATCGAGTCCGGCATGCGCGGCAAGAATTTTTTGCGTCATTGTCATTGCCATAGCGTTTAAATCTCCTTGAATTTGTATAATCAGGCTTTAATTCCGTCTTTTATAAGTTTATATTCTATCGCGTCCTTAAGCGCGATCAAAGAAGCCTCTATTATATCGCGCGAAACTCCCACCGTGCTCCAGCTGTCCTTGCCGTCGCCCGATTCTATAAGCACCCGCGTTTTGGCCGAACTGGTCTCGCGGCTGTCGAGAATACGCACCTTGTAATCGGCAAGGGAAAACTCTCCCAAGGTCGGATAAAAGCGTTTCAGCGCGCGCCGCAGCGCAAGGTCCAGCGCATTTACGGGGCCGTTGCCCTCAGCCGCGCTGATCTCCGAGCTGCCGCCCACGCTAACCTTTACTACCGCCGTCGCCGGTGAAAACTCCTCGCCCGAAATCTGCTCTCCTATGGTCTTGAATTTTTCAAGCGTAAAATACGGTTTATAGGTGCCAAGCGATTTTCTTATAAGCAGCTCGAAACTGGCATCCGCTCCCTCAAACTGGTACCCGTTGTACTCCAGCTCCTTAATTCTTCCTACGATCTCGCCCGTGACGGGATTATCCTTGGTCACCGACGGATCTATCTTTCTGACTTTTTCGAGAACGGTGCTTCTTCCGGCGACCTCGCTCATCAGAAACCTGCGGGAATTTCCCACCTCGTCGGGCGAAACGTGCTCGAAGCTAAATGGAGCCTTGCTTACGCCGTCTATGTGCATACCGGCCTTATGAGCAAACGCCGATTTGCCGACATACGGCATGGATCGGTTTAGCTTGACGTTGGCGATTTCCGCAAGGCGGCGGCACACGACGGTCAGCTTTTTCATGCTGTCATCGTCTATGCAGGCATAGCCGCGCTTAAGCTGCAAATTAGCGATAATTGCGGAAAGATTTGCGTTGCCGCACCTTTCGCCAAAGCCTATCAGCGTGCCCTGTACGCCCGACGCGCCCGCAAGCACGGCCGTGACCGAATTGGCTACCGCCATCCCGGCGTCGTCGTGCGCATGAACGGCTACGGATACGCCCACCGCGCATAAGGCCGCGCGAACCGCGCTTTCTATCTCGTCGGGAAAGCTGCCGCCGTTGGTGTCGCAAAGACATACGCTGTCCGCTCCGGCGCGCTCCGCAGCTTTAAGCGCCTGCAAGGCGTAATCCGGATTGCGCTTGAATCCGTCGAAAAAATGCTCGGCGTCGAATATCACTTCCCGTCCCTGTCCTTTAAGATAAGCGACGGTGTCGTAAATCATTTCAAGATTTTCCTCCAGCGAAACCTTTAAGATTTCAGTAGCGTGAAAATCCCAGCTTTTGCCGAAAACCGTGACCGCGGGAGTGCCGGCGGCAAGAAGCGCCTTAAGTCCTGGATCCTGCTGCGCGGAAACGCCGCGCCGCCTGGTTGAACCGAACGCCGTAAGCCTGGAACGAACCAGCTTCAGATCGGAGGTCTCCTTAAAAAACTCGGCGTCCTTGGGATTAGACGACGGATTTCCCGCTTCGATATAATCCACGCCAAGCTCGTCGAGAGCGCGACAGACAGCAAGCTTGTCGCGGACTGAAAAGGAGATACCCTCGCCCTGCGCTCCGTCGCGCAACGTGGAATCAAGAATTGTCAGTTTTTTATCCTTCAATTATTGCCCGTCCTTTAATAGACTTTTATCGTAAATCATATTGTTTATGGCCGATACGTAAGCCATAACGGCCGCGTTTACTATATCCAGGCTTACCGCATGGCCGTTATACACGCTGCCGCCCGATTGAATTTTTACGGTAACGGCGCCCTGAGCGTCCGTGCCGCCCGTAACCGCGTCTATGAGGAAATCCACAAGCTCAAAACTTTCCCCGCCGACAATCTCGTTGATGGCCTTATAGCTGGCGTCTATCGGACCGAACGCAGAAGAGGACACGACCTCCCGCTTTTGCCCGTCGGGACAATCAAGCTTAACCGCGGACGTAGTCGTAATGGTATTGCCCACGTTGATAACGAATCTGTCCAGCTTATAGCTTTCGGGCACGCAGACCGATTTTTTATGCGCCAAAGCCTCCAGATCGCGGTCGGATACGCTTTTCTGCCTGTCGGCCAGCTTTTTGAATTCGTCGAATATATCGGCCAGCGTCTCGTCTGAAACGGGCATCCCCAGCGACTTTAACCTGTCGGCCAGGGCGTGCTTGCCCGAATGCTTGCCTAGCACCATCTTGTTTTCCGTAAGGCCGATGGATTCGGGCGTCATGATCTCGTAGGTCTTTTTGTTTGCCAGCACTCCGTGCTGATGTATGCCCGACTCGTGCGCGAAAGCGTTTTCACCCACGACGGCCTTGTTGGGCTGAACCTTTACTCCGGTGATCATACTTAGCAGCTTGCTGGATTTGAAAATCTGCGTGGTATCCACGCCGCAGTCGGTGTCGTAAAACTCGCGGCGGGTATAAAGCGCCATTACGACTTCCTCGAGCGCCGTGTTCCCCGCGCGTTCGCCAATTCCGTTGACCGTGCACTCGACCTGAGTCGCGCCCGCCTTAACCGCCGCCAGACTGTTTGCGGTGGCCATGCCCAAATCGTTATGGCAATGCACAGAAACGTCCGCGTTTTCAATCCCCTTGACGTTTTTTATCACGTAAGAAATAAGCTCGCCGTACTCGTCCGGCACGGCATAGCCCACGGTATCGGGCACGTTGACCGTTTTGGCGCCGGCGCGTATCGCCTCTGAAAGCACCGCGCAAAGAAAATCCGGATCGCTTCTCGAGGCGTCCTCCGCGGAAAATTCGACGTCGTCGCACAGGCTTTTAGCGTAAGCGACCGATTCGTATGCGCGCTTTAAAACCTCCTCTCGCGTCATTTTAAGCTTATATTTCATATGCAGCTCGCTGGTGGCCAAAAAGACGTGTATGCGCGGATGAACGGCGTCCTTTACCGCGTCGTAAGCAACCGATATGTCCTTGTCAAGCGCACGGGCAAGCGAAGCGACCGTCGCGCGTTTTACGACAGCGGCAATGCTTTTGACCGCCTGAAAATCGCCGGGAGAGGCGATCGCAAAGCCGGCCTCTATTACGTCCACGCCCAATGCGTCAAGCTGCTCGGCCATGCGGAGCTTTTCGCTCATATTCATGCTGCAGCCCGGAGACTGCTCTCCGTCGCGCAGCGTAGTATCGAAAATTTTAATGCGTCTAGCCATGGAAACTCTCCTTGTCCGATTAAGCGCCCGTTTGCCTTAAAAACACCGCGGGCTTAAAAATTTTCGGACCGAAAGACAACGCTTATTTCCGCAAAACGGCCTTCCGGTCCGACACAAAATATTTGAGTAAACTCCGTTATTTTTCGGTAATTTCGTTCTGCCAGTTCATCATGCTGCGCAGATTTTTGCCGACGGTTTCAAGCTGATGCTCGGCCTCCATGCGACGGCGCGCATTGAAATACGGACGGTTGGACTGATTTTCAAGGATGAAATTGCGCGCAAACGTGCCGTCCTGAATGTCCGCAAGCACCTTCTTCATCGTTTTCTTGGTTTCGTCGGTGATAATCTTGGGACCGGTAACATAGTCGCCGTACTCCGCCGTATCGGAAATGGAATATCTCATGCCGGCAAAGCCCGCCTTATTTATCAGATCTACAATCAGCTTCATCTCGTGCACGCACTCGAAATAAGCGCTTTCGGGCTGGTAGCCGGCTTCCACAAGCGTTTCAAATCCCGCCTTCATGAGCGCGGTAACGCCGCCGCAAAGCACAGCCTGCTCGCCGAACAGGTCGGTTTCGGTCTCCTCCTTAAAGGTGGTCTCCAGCACGCCCGCTCTTGCGCCGCCGATTCCCAGAGCGTAGGCAAGTCCGATTTCCTTGGCGTCGCCCGTAGCGTCCTGATGAACGGCTATAAGGCAGGGCACGCCCTTGCCCTCCTGGAACTGACTGCGGACGGTATGTCCCGGACCCTTGGGCGCAATCATTATGACGTTGACGTCTTTGGGCGGAACTATCTGACCGTAATGAATGTTAAAGCCGTGCGCGAACATCAGAGTTTTACCCGCCGTAAGATTCTTTTCGATACTGTCGCGATAAAGCTTGGCCTGCTTTTCGTCGTTGATAAGTATCATTATTATATCCGCCCAGGCGGCCGCCTCCTCGGCCGTAGCGACCTTAAGCCCCAGATCCTCCGCTTTTTTCCAGGACTTGCTGCCCTTATACAGACCTACCGTCACGTCCGCGCCCGAGTCGTGCAGATTAAGCGCGTGCGCGTGTCCCTGAGAACCGAAGCCGATAATGGCTATCTTCTTGTTTTTGATGCGTTTAAAATCGCAATCCTGTTCGTAATACATTACTGCCATGATTTATATACCTCCGAAAATTTGGAATAAAATGCCTTTTTATTTTTTTGTTTCCTTCAAGCACTCCGGTCCGCGTTTTACCGCGGCAAGCCCGGTACGGACAATCTCCAGCACGGTAAACGGCTCCAGAAGCTTAATCAGCGCATTCAGCTTTTTCGAGTCGCCCGTAGCCTCCAGCACCAGCGCGGATACGGAAACGTCTATGATGTGCGCGCGGAAGATATTTGCTATCTCAAGCACCTCCGCCCGCGTAGATTTAGTGCTTTTGACCTTGATAAGCATAAGCTCCCGATAAACGGCCTCGTCATCGTCCAACAGCTCGATTTTTCTGACTTCGACCAGCTTGAAAACCTGCTTTTTTATCTGATCGATGATATATTCGTCGCCCTTGACCGCCACCGTAATACGGCTCAGCTCCGGATCCTGGGTGACTCCGACCGACAGACTTTCGATATTATAGCCCCGGCGGGCGAAAAGACTGCTTACCCGCCTTAAAACGCCCGAATGATTTTCGACCAGTATAGATAAAACGTATCTGTGCGTCATAAATTAACCCTGCCTGTTGCCATGATTTTTTTTCGCCGGCGAAACGGCGCGAATACTCCGATATACAAAAAAAGCCTTGCCGTCCCGGGACGAAAAGACTTGAAACGTCTTCCGCGTTACCACCCGGATTGACCGATCGAACAACCGGCCCTCTCAGCAAGGAAATCCTTTTCGGCTTATAACGGCAGCCGCCGGACGGAACTACAGGGCGGTATAAACCGCTTTTCGCGCCGTCTGCTCGGGAATGAGATGGGTATTTTCAGCCGCCGTACCGACTTTCACCGAAAGCGCCGGCTCTCTTTGACAACGGGCTGAAATCCGTTTTTTTCCGTCATTGCATTTGCGTATATATGCAGGCATTGTAGCACAATAAATTTTGCTTGTCAACAACTTTTTTGTAGAATTTAAGGTTTTTTTAATAAAAAATACCGATTTACGCGAAATTTTCCTTTTTCTATAATATAGTGTCTTATCGTACAAACGCCGGACTTGACACGCGGCTATGAAAAAATATATACTGAAAAAGCTGCCGGAAAACATAAAAATCAAACCAAAAGGACGCTTTACATGATTAAAGAACGCGGAATCGTTATACTTAAGGACGACCTTTGCCCCAAATGGCTGGATATAGTGCGCGAATGCAATTTCAACGTATTGGGCCTGCACACCCTTGACAAGCCCGGCGCGGTGAACGAATATACCGACTGGCTGAAACTTAAAGAAACGCAGGACGTTATCTCAAAGCTGGAAAGCCTGGGCGTGCGCGTGGAGCACGAGCTGCACGCGGTCAGCGCTCTGCTGCCGCGGTCGTTGTTTGAAACTTCTCCCTCGTTTTTCCGCGAGGAAAACGGAATGCGGGTAAAAAACGACAATTACTGCCCGTCGTGCGCAGAAGCCGCAGCCGTCGTAGCCGCCAATGCGCAAAAACTGGCGGAAACGCTTAAGCCGTCCACGCACAGATATTATCTTTGGCAGGACGACAACGCCATGGGCAGAAAATGCAACTGTCCCGATTGCCGCGGCCTGTCCGTTCCCGACCAGACGCTGATGATGATGCGCGCCATACTGAACGGACTGAAAAAAGCGGACCCGCAAGCGCAGCTCGCCTTTCTCGCGTATGAAAAGGACCTTTCCCTGCCGTCGGCCGAAATTCCCGAAGACATATTTTTGGAATTTGCGCCGATTAAACGCAACCATGAGCTTCCCTTAACTGCGGACTGCGAAATAAATTCCGGATTTAAAAATCAGCTGACGCGCCTGACGGAGATGTTCGGCGCAGACAGTTCTCATATCCTGGAATACTTTTTGGACGAATCGATGTATGCGAATTGGAAACGGGAAAACGTATCCGAGCTTAAGCTGAACGTCGGCCGGGTGACAGAGGACGTCCGCTTTTACTCGTCGTTGGGCATTGAATTTATAACCACCTTCGCCGCGTTTATGGATGAAACATATCTGGACAAATACGGTTATGACTGCGTAAAACGCTACGCCGACATTCTGCATTCCGTTTGACGCTTTCCGCCCTTTATATTATTCAGCGCCGAAAGACACTATTGCCGCATAACGCGCCGATTCAATCGCAATCGGCGCGGATTTTTTTATTCAGTTTACACACTACACCCCGTCACGGACCGAAGCCGAATTCGTCGCGTCCCTCGTCGACGGAGCTTAAAAGCATTTTAAAACTCAAACCGGCCGCGCAGTTTATCGGCCGCGATATGCAATTTCAACAGCAGCAAAGCAAGTCCGCAAGCAAGCGGACGCCGCCAAAGCCGGTAAAACAATACTTTTACGCCTGCAGACAAATAATTTTATCGGCAATTTTTTTAACAAATTCCGCGTCGTGTTCAACAAACAGAAGCGTCGGTTTAAATGAAAGAATAAGCTCCTCTATCGCAAGCCTGGACATTACGTCGATATAATTAAGCGGCTCGTCCCATACGTACAGATGAGCCGATTGAGCAAGACTAAGCGCAAGCGCTGTTTTTTTACGCTGACCGCGGCTCAGCTCGCTTAAATCCTTATCAAGCTGCGCGCGCGTAAAGCCGAGCTTTATAAGAATGGTCATAAACAGTGTAAGATCCGCTCCGTTGCTCCTTGCAAGCTGCTCGGGCCGCCCTATTAATGAATCGATATTCTGCGTGACAAAGGAAAGCTTAAGCCCGGATTTTATGTTCAGCATTCCGGTGTAACGCAACGAGCCGTCAGCTCCGGCAATAAGCTTTAACAGCGTTGATTTTCCGCTGCCGTTTATCCCCGTAATCGCTGCGCGATCGCCCGAGCCGAGCTCGAATGAAATTGGACCGGCCGCGCGCTTATCGCCGTAATAAGCCGTCAGATTACGCGCCTCTACAATCCGCCCCTTGCATGACAACGGAAATATTTTAAGGCTTTCTTTGCGCTCGAAGTCCTTTAACAGTTTTTCCTTTTCCTCCAGCGCCTTTTCCATTCTTTTTTCAGTAACCTTTGCTCTCTTCATCATTTTAGCGGACTTATGGCCTATATATCCTCGGTCCGGCCGCAGTCCGCCCATGCGCTGTCCGAATTTCGACTTTTCAGTCTCTTCCGCCCATGAAGCGGCGCGCTCGCAGGCTGCCTTCAACTTATCCGCCTCCTTTTCCAGCCGTTCTCTTGCGGCGGATTCGGCGGCTTCCCGATCTTGCCTGTCCCTTTCCCAAGAGGTATAATTCCCCTTGCACACCTCCGCCCCCGTTCTGCCGAAGTAAAGCACGTGGTCGACGCAGGCATCTAAAAAATTGCGGTCGTGAGACACCAATATAAAACCGTTTTTGGCGGAAAGATATTCGCGCACAAGCTTGCGCCCCTCCGCATCCAAGCTGTCCGTGGGCTCGTCTATCAGCGCAAAACCGTCCTCGCACGCAAACGCCGCCGCAATCATGGCCTTTGTCCTTTCTCCGCCGGAAAGCGTTTCAAACGGACGGAACAAAAGCCCCTCGTCAAGCCCCATAAGATTAAATTCGCGCATTAAACGCCACTGCTCGGCGTCGGGAGCGGCAAAACGCATTGCTTCCTCCGTCAAAACGGAGCGATCCGAAGGAAAACTGGGAAAATAATCGAAACGAACGGTCGCCGCTATGCTGCCTGAAACGCCGTCGCGCGGCAGCCCTCCGGACAAAAGCTTGAGAAAAGTCGTTTTACCCCGTCCGTTGCGCGCAATAAGCGCTGTGCGCCAATTCGTATCTATTGTAAAGGTCAAATCCTCAAAAACGTTATCGTAAGCGCCCTCATAACAATAAGTGAGATTTTTTACCGATATTTCAGACATAAACACCTCGTTAAATAAAACCGCGGAAAAAACGCTGATTTCTCCGCGGCCATAAGACCTATAAAACGGCCGATTAACAACCGTCAAATAAATCTGCCGAAAACATATGCGCTTTTTACCGCCATCCGGCCGAAATACGGGCGTGAATTTCATAGCGCCGAAATTCTCCCGACGTCACAAGCCGAAGCCGAAATAATTTTTATAAACGAATATTGCGCATTTTGACGATAAATTCTCCTTATTATACTTTCAATCGCAATCGGCGCGGCCTTTTACGCGACGGCGGTTTTATCGGGCTTTTCACTCGCCTGCGTATATTATATCACAGCTTTTTTAAAATAACAAGAAAACCGGCGCTGGAGCGCGTCGGGATTTTCAATACGCTCAAAAACGTATTAAAGCCGTTTTAAATACGGTAATTCGCTTTTTCTTTTAGCATAACGATTGGTTCTGCAGATTTAACTGAATTCGCAATTGATCGCCGCGTAATTATGCCGAAAAACGACGCCGGCTACTAAAATCAACGATAAATAAAAAATAATTAACGATAATACATAAAAAACCTTTGACATATCATAAAATATATGGTAAGATATAAGTCCCGACTATAGCAGGCAACATTAGCGGACGTCATCGCTTTAATATAATTCGGTTTGTCTGCCGCGTCAGTCGCGGAAAAACGTTTTTATCGGGGTTTTCCGACGATAAGAATTGACCGATCGGTAATTAAGTTTATATCGCGGGATAGAGCAGTTGGTAGCTCGTCGGGCTCATAACCCGAAGGTCGTGTGGTTCAAGTCCCACTCCCGCAACCAATAGCATAAAGGGCTGTGAGCCCTTTGCGCGCCCGTAACAAAGATAGCTCGATGAAATATCGAGCTATCTTTGTTTTTCAACCTTTGTCTGCCGCCCCTTAAAAATTAAAGAAAAATAAAAAAGACCGGCTTCAGCCGGTCTTATACTCGTTTTCATCCGTGTTTTCCTCGGTTATGTCGTCCATAGGCCCGGCAAGCGCGTCGCCGGCTTCCGCGCCGAAAACGTCGGGCAGCTCCTCGGACGGCGGTTCTGTGCCGTCACCTAACGGCGAAAGCCGCTCCGCATCAACAGAAGAAACCGCTTCCGCGGCCCGCACACGTTTCATTAGCCACTTGTAAACGATAAAATATGTGCACAGATGCGCGGCGGCGGTAAGCGCCCAGCTGACAGGATACGAAATATACAATACGTCCAGCGTATGCCAAACCTCGAACACGGTATAAACCCAGACGATACGGAACACGCACGCGCCCAAAAAGGACATTATCATAGGTATGATCGAATATCCCATTCCGCGCAGAACGCCGGTTAAAACCTCCATTAAACCGCATAAGAAATACGTGGGCAGAATAATTTTAAGCCTGACGAGCGAGTATTCGATAACTACGGGATCGTTTGAATACAGCGACGACAAAAATCTTCCGGCAAGCAGAAAAGACAGCCCCATAACCACGCCGATTATGATAACGAGAAGAATGCAGTTTAGCAGAATCTTTTTAATACGGTCGAATTTTTTTGCGCCGTAGTTTTGTCCGGTAAACGTGATTGCCGCGTTATAAATGGCGTTCATCGACGTATAAACGAACCCCTCAAGATTGGAGGCCGTCGAGTTGCCCGCCATTACCGCTTTGCCGAAGCCGTTGACGGCCGACTGAATAATGACGTTGGATATGGAAAAAAGCGAGCCGTAAATTCCGGCAGGCAAACCAACGCGCACTATCTCGCCCATTTCGGCTGCGGAAATACGAAGTTTTTTAAAGGTAAACCGGCAGTAATCCTTTTCACGCAGCAGACAGATAACTACAAGGACGGCCGACAGAAGCTGAGAAATTATTGTGGCCACCGCAACGCCGGCAACGTCCATCTTGCATACGATGACGAAAAACAAGTTGAGAATAATATTCAGCACGCCCGCGGCGACCAGAAAGAACAGCGGCCTTTTGGTGTCGTCCTTTGCGCGCAGCAGAGACGCGCCGAAATTATAAACAATGGACGCCGGACTGCCAATAAAATATATTTCCAGATAAAGAGTAGCTTTATCTATGACCTCAGGATCGGTATTCATGGCAATAAGCATAATTTCGGCCATAAAATACCCGACAACCGCGACCAGCACGCCGCCTATAAGCGCAATCAAAAGCGAAGTATGCGTTACGCGTCCGGCCTTCTCCAGATTGCGCGAGCCGATAGCTCTTGCCATCACGACGTTTGTGCCTACTGCAAGTCCTATAAAAAGATTGGTTATAAGATTGACAAGCGAGCCGGTAGAACCCACGGCGGCCAAGGATTCGGTTCCCGCCCACTGACCGACGACTATAATATCCGCTGCGTTGAATAAAAGCTGCAGTATGCCCGATAAAATCAACGGCACCGAAAATACGACCAGCTTTCCCAAAAGCGGGCCGTTAAGCATGTCTATGGATTTTTTCGTTTTTTCCTCTGCCATATAAAAACCACCGATGCGGCGCTTGTTTCTTTATTAAGTTTAGCGGCACGCCGTTTGCGCCTGTTAATTATAATACCAAACTATACAAAAATCAACCGAAAAACGGCCGTAAGCAATAGTAAAATTTTTCACGCTTTTATTTTTTCCGGGTTTGCCGCCGCAAAAATGCGATCCGCTGCGCAAAATGAAATTTCGTCGCCGACAATTTATACGCTAAGCCGATACGGTCAGTTACGGTCCTTAAAACGAAACGTAAAAACTTGGCGAGCCGCTCCCGCACTTTTACTATTTAGACAGAAAAATACTTTTTGTTTTTGAACTGAACCGGATTTTTCACGCATATCGGTAATTTTACAAAATAAATATTATTAAACCCGGCGGCGGAATAATCTTTGCGGCGTTCACACTAAACGCGACGAATCTGACAAAAGCCGCCGGTCTTGACATTACGATTATCGCGTGATATAATACAAAAAAACCGATTTTACATATTGCGGAGTTAAGGATGAGCGGCTGCAAAAGCTCGAAAATCATTAAAATCACAGGTCTTGCGGCATATACTGCCGCTCATTTTTGCGTGGATCTGTGCTGCTTTTATATTCTTTTCGCAAGATTTTACCCGGCCGCAGGCTCTCTCTACGACGTATCGCTGGGATTTTTATGCTATAACGCAATAGCCTTCGGCCTGCAATTTCTGCTGGGCTCGCTGGCAGATAAAAAACGGCTGCCGCTTGGCAGTACAGGCGCGGCAATCTGTTTTGTCTCCCTGGCAATAAATATCTCCCCCGCGCTTTCGCTGGCGCTGTGCGCGCTGGGCAACGCGTCTTTCCACGCGGGCGGCGGCGCGTCAGTACTTAAAAAATCCG
>USBU01000006.1 GCA_900553005.1 uncultured Eubacteriales bacterium
TCTACACCTATTAAGTCGTCGGCAGCGTCAGATGTGTATAAGAGACAGGATATAAGGTCGTCGAGACCGATCAGGTCATCAACGCGCTTGCAAACGGTGATATCGATTTCGGAGATCCCAGCGCCACGCAGGAAAATATCGCCGCTCTTAACGAGAAGGGAGTTGCGCATAAGGAGGTTTATACTTCCGGCTACGGCTACGTAGGCATCAACCCGCGCTTTGTTCCCAATATAACCGTTCGCCGCGCCATAATGAAGGCCATGGACACCACGATAATCACTCAAAACTATTATAAGGGCGGTTTGGCCGATCTTATTTACCGTCCCATGTCCACCACTTCGTGGGCTTATCCCAAGGGATGCACGGTTTATAAGGACGAAAGCAAGGGATTAAATTACGAATACGACGCTACCGGTTATGCGATAGAAGAGATGATCAAGGCCGAGGGCTACACCAAAAACGCAAACGGAGTTTACGAGAAGGAGATTCCGGGCTTCGGTACCGATACCCTCGATTATAAGTTTACGCTTGCCGGCGGAAGCACGGATCATCCGGCATACGCTATGTTTTTAAAGGCGCGCGATATACTTAACCGTATAGGCTTTAACGTAAAGGTGGTAAACTCCAACACCGCGCTTTCCGATCTTACTACCGGTAAGCTTGCGGTATGGGCGGCTGCCTGGTCGTCCACGATAGATCCCGACATGTATCAGGTCTATCATAAGGATTCCAAGGCGACATCCGTTAACAACTGGGGCTATCTCCAGATAAGAAACAATACCGAGCTGTACGCTACAGAGTGGCAGCTTATCAACGAACTTAGCGAGCTTATCGACGCCGGCCGCGCCACCGTGGTTCAGGACGAAAGAAAGGAAATATATTCCCGCGCTCTCGATAAGGTAATGGAGCTTGCCGTTGAAATGCCCACTTATCAGAGAAAGGACATGTCGGCTTATAATTCAGAGCTTATCAATGAGAGCACGCTGACTCCCGATACAGAACTTTCTCCGTATAACGGCGTTATTTCCCGTATTTGGGAAGTCAATTACAACTGATTAAGGTTTTACGCTTAAAGGACGGGCAGTAAACTCGTCTTTTCGGCGTTAAAGGCAGGAAAACTGTGGATATGTTAAAGTACATCGTAAAGCGACTTCTCATGGCGCTGCTGATATTGTTCGGCGTGTCTATCATCATATATTCTCTTGCGCGTATGATGCCCACGGACTTCGTTGACAATCAATACTCATCCGCGCTTGCTCAGGGTACTATGCAGCAGGAGGACGTCGACCGTATCAAGGAATTGTACGGGCTTTCCATGCCGGATGCTTTTCTTACCGTTCAGATAGGAGGAGAGGACAGCGACTACGCCGGCAGAAAGTTTACGAAAAATACCAAGGAAGCTACTTACGAGCAGGTACAGATAGGCGACATAACGCGCGAGGAATGGTATCACGGCTCTTATGACTATAAGGACGTAAGACTTTATTTGAACGAGGACGGAAGCTACCGGATTTATAAGGTGGAAAGCAAGGGCGCCGCCGTCGAAGGAAACGAAAACGAGTCGGACTCCGGCGAAGCGTCCGAAGAGGGAAACGACAATACTGTCGTTACGCTCGACGAAGTGCTTACTCTTGTCGAAAGCGGCGGTTATGCTCTCGATGAAGGCGGCAATCTTGTAATGACAAAGGACGGCAAGTCGTTTGCCGCTTCGGTTACTTACCGTACCGCCAATTTCTGGGATAAGGCCGGCGCTATTCTCGGCGGATATTTTTCCTGGCTGTTCAATATAATCAGGGGCGACCTTGGGATGTCGTTCAAATATAAAAAACCGGTGGAGGACGTCATATTTCAAAATATGGGCATATCCTTTGCCATAGCCTTTATCGCCACAATTCTTCAGTTCGCCATAGCGATTCCTTTGGGTATCAAGGCGGCGACGCATCAGTACGGCGTAGTCGATTACACGGTAACCGTGCTTACGATGATGGGCATAAGCCTGCCTACCTTTTTCCTTGCGGCAATTTTCATAAGGTTGTTTGCCGTGCAGCTGCAATGGTTCGAGGTCGGAGGCCTTGTGTCCGCCTCGCTCCCGATGGACGCGTCGTGGATAGTGCGTCTGGGCGATATGCTGTGGCATATGGTTCTTCCGATGACGGTGCTAGTAATTCTTTCGGTCGGTTCTTTGATGCGCTATACGCGAACAAATACGCTGGAGGTGCTGAACTCAGATTACATACGTACCGCCAGGGCAAAGGGACTCAGCGAGCATACCGTAATTTACAAGCATGCTTTCCGCAACACCATGGTCCCCATAGTAACAATGATGGCGGGCATACTTCCCAGCCTTTTCGGCGGAGCGATGATTACCGAAACGGTTTTCTCGATTCCCGGCATCGGTAAGCTGGCTTACGACGCGCTGGTGGTGTCTGATGTGCCGTTTATCATGGGTTATAATATGTTTTTGGCAATTTTGACGGTAATAGGTACGCTTTTAAGCGATCTAATGTACGCCGTAGTTGATCCGCGCGTAAAGCTGGGCAGATAGGAGGGCAGAATGGAAGATAACGAAATAAAACGTAATTCCCGCGAAGACAACGCGACCGGCTCTGCCCCGGAAAAAGCCGTTTCCGATACTGTCGCAGAGGAAAGTATGTCCGTAATTAAGGATGAAAATATTGAAAACGGCGCGGCCGAAGCGGAAAACGAGGTTTCTGCTATACAGGCGGCAACGGACAGGACCTTAAGTCCCGGCCGTTTGGTGATGAAACGCTTTTTCCGCTCTAAATTGTCCATGACCGGACTTGTGATACTCATTATTTTGTTTGCGTTTTCGTTTTTAGGGCCGCTTTTCACATTTCTGCCGTTTATCTGGCCGGAGCAAGCCTCCGATTATACCAGTTCGGTGCGCGAAGAGTATGTTACCGAAATAAACGTCAGCGGAGAAGACGGCTCGGTAGATACGGTTTACATTGTTACGTATTCGGAGCCGAGCAACTATCTCAAGCCGTCGCTTACGCATCTTCTGGGAACCGACGACAAGGGTTACGACGTATTTACAAGGCTGATGTACGGCGGCAGGGTTTCGCTTACGGTTGGCTTTGTCGTCGTCATTCTGGAAACGCTTATCGGCATACTGCTGGGCGGACTGGCGGGATATTTCGGCAAGTGGGTAGATCAGCTGATCATGCGTATAGTCGATATATTCAACTGCGTTCCTACGCTTCCTATGCTTATGATAGTGGGCGTGGCGCTGGAGGCTAACGACGTGGACGGCATAGCCAAGCTGTATATAATGATGGCCATGCTGACGCTGTTCGGCTGGGCGGGCACGGCCCGGCTTGTCCGAGGGCAGATTCTGTCGCTGCGCGAGCAGGAGTTTATGATAAGCGCGGAGGCGGCCGGTCTGCCGGTCTGGCGAAAGATATTCAAACACCTGATTCCAAACGTTATGCCGCAGCTTATTGTTTCGATGACGCTGGGGCTGGGCGGGATAATTTTGACGGAGGCGACGCTGGGATATTTGGGCATCGGTCTGCCGTCGGTTTACGCCACATGGGGCAATATGATCAATGCGGCCGCCAATAATACGGCGCTGAGATTGTATCCCAATCTTTGGGTATCGCCCGGCATTTGCATAGTGCTGGCCGTGCTGGCGTTCAACTTCGTGGGCGACGGTCTGCGCGACGCGTTCGATCCCAAGTCCAGGAGATAAGCGCATGAAAAAAGATAACAAGCATTATATTTCGGCTAAGGAGTCGCGTAATATCGCAAAAGAAAACGCGCGCACCGTTCGCGAGCTGCAAAAGCGCCGCGCGGCCTTTAAGCGCGAGGATTACGTGACCGAAATGCGCGATCCGAAAAATATCGTGGAATTCGATGATCTTCACACTTACTTTTATACCGACAACGGCGTAGTCAAAGCCGTTAACGGCGTATCATTCGACATTCCCCAGGGTTCAACCGTGGGCGTGGTCGGAGAGTCCGGCTGCGGCAAATCTGTTACCAGTCTTTCGCTTATGCAGCTTGTGCAGGCGCCCGCAGGACAGATAGTGGACGGCTGCATACGCTTCCGTTCGACAGTAAGGACGCCTGTGGGGACTGAACCTCTCATGCGGGTAAAAAAGGACGCGGAGGGAAATGCGGTTTTAGATGCCGACGGCAATCCTGTTACGGAGCCGGTGTTGCGCAAAAACGGTAAGCCTAAGCTGATAAAGAAATACGAGGAGCACGAGGAGGTATTCGATATTGCCAAGATGCCTCTGAGCGAAATGTCATCGATTCGCGGCCGGGAAATCGCAATGATTTTTCAGGAGCCGATGACCAGCCTCAATCCCGTGTTTACCGTGGGCTATCAGCTGGACGAGGTGACACTGCTGCACGTTGCGGGTTCTGACAAGCAGAGCGCAATGGAGCGCAGCATAGAGATGCTGGAGCTTGTCGGCATCGCAATGCCGGAGCACGTTTATAAATCCTATCCGCATCAGCTGTCCGGCGGTATGCGCCAGCGCGTAATGATCGCCATGGCGCTTTGCTGCAATCCCAAGCTGATAATAGCGGACGAGCCGACTACCGCGCTCGACGTTACGATTCAGGCTCAGATACTCGACCTTTTACGCGAGGTCAAGCATAGGATAAGCGGCAGCATAATGTTGATTACGCACGATTTGGGCGTAATTGCCGAAATGGTCGATTATGTCGTCGTCATGTATGCCGGACGCATAGTGGAAAAGGGTACCGTGGAGGAAATATTCAAGTCGCCAATGCACCCCTATACTATAGGTCTTCAGAAAAGCAAGCCCGTTGTCGGCAAGGAAATAGACAGGCTGTACAGCATTCCGGGCAACGTGCCCAATCCCATCAATATGCCGTCCACGTGTTATTTTTCAGACCGGTGCGACAGAAGATGCGATAAATGCGGCGGCGAATATCCGCCCATGATTCAGGTTTCGCCCACTCACAGCGTAGCCTGCTGGCTGTATGACGCCGAGGGAGAGGACAGACAATGATTAAAAATCTTTTTTACGCTCCCGAATCGGACGCCGGCTGCGCGGCAATCGCGCCCGCCGAAAACGAGAGCGAAAAATATCTTTTACAGGTTAAAAATCTTAAAAAGTATTTTCCCATAGGTAAAAATCTTCTTAAGAAGAATCAGGTCTATCTTAAAGCCGTTGACGGAGTATCGTTTAACCTTTCGTCGGGAAAGACCGTCGGCATAGTCGGAGAGTCCGGCTGCGGCAAGACTACCATGGGACGCACTATTTTGCGTCTTTACGACGTTACCGAAGGGGAAATCCTCTTTGAAGGAAGGGATATAGCCAAGCTTAAGGGCGAGGCTTTAAGAAAGGTTCGTCCGTCCTTTCAGATGATATTTCAGGATCCTTACTCGTCTCTTTCTCCCCGCCTGAACGTGGGCGAAATTATAGGCGAGGCAGTCAGGGTGCATAACATTGTGCCAAAGTCCGATTACAAGGACTATATCATTGACATAATGCAGAAGTGCGGACTTCAGCCGCATTATTTCGAGCGTTATCCCCATGAGTTTTCCGGCGGGCAGCGTCAGCGTATTTGTATAGCCAAGGCTCTTGCGCTCAAACCTAAGCTGGTTATCTGCGACGAGCCGGTTTCGGCGCTGGACGTTTCCATACAGGCGCAGGTTATTAATCTTTTCAAGGACCTGCAGGAGGAAAATAATCTTGCGTATGTATTCATATCGCACGATTTGTCTGTTGTGGAACATATTTCCGACGAGGTGGGCGTAATGTATTTGGGCAACATGGTCGAATTCGGAAAGAAAAAAGATCTTTTCGACAATCCGATGCATCCATATACCAAAGCGCTGTTTTCCGCGGTTCCCGTGCCCGATCCCGACGTTAAGATGAAGCGGATCATTCTCGAGGGAGATATTCCTTCACCCGCAAATCCGCCGTCCGGCTGCAAATTCCATACCCGTTGCAATCGCTGCATGGATATATGCAGGACGGTCGAGCCGGTCTTTAAGGATTACGGCGACGGCCACTCGGTCGCGTGTCACCTTTATCCTCAGGATTAAGCGCGCAGCTTAAAAAAGCGGGAAAGTTTTATTTTCTCGCTTTACCTATATAAAGCGAAGGGCTGAGCGTGCTTTACTTATAAAGAAAAAATTGACAGTATGACGGAATTGATTTTATCAGTTTCAATTACCGATACTAATATTATTAAACCGGAGATTTTTTTATGAAGAAGCTTATCACTTTTTTATTATCGGCAGTATTGCTGTTATCGGCGGGCGTAATGCTGACTGCGTGTACCCCCGATCCCGAGGAATACACGGTAACCTATATTTACGATAACGGACAGGATAATCTCGTCACGACCGTAGAAGCCGGCAAAACGGCCGTAAGGCCAAAGGATCCCGTCAAAGAGGGCTTTGCTTTCGGCGGTTGGTTTGTTGACGGCTCCGATACCGAATATTCGTTCGACGCCGCGGTCAACGCGGATCTTACGCTTAAAGCGCATTGGACGCAGGACGGCGGATCGGTTACCCCTGCGGAGGCAAGACTGACTTTCAGGGAGTACGATTACGTTCAATATGTGTTCGATGGGGATATGCCGCGCCGCGCGCCCGTCGGCTCTACCGTAAGATTCAAGCTTAAAGAATCTCCTTACTATGTCGGAACTCCCATAGTCAAGGCCGGCGATACCGAGCTGACTGCCGACAACAACGGGGGGGGGTACTATTCATTTGAGGTAACGGGCGACACGCTTATTACCGTTACGGGTTATAAGCGCGACAATACGCCTATTCCGGGCTTGGGCTCTGCTGCCAGCCCTTACGTTATTTCCACCGCGTCTCAGCTTAAGACCTTTACCGACGCGGTCAACGATCCTGAAAATACCAAGTATAATTCCGCTTACGTAAAGCTGGGCGCCGATATCGCGCTCAACGGTTTTACGCTGGAGCCTATAGGCAACGCTCTAAATACCGCTCATTTCGAGGGCGTGTTTGACGGAGCCGGATATACCGTTTCCGATTTCACCGTTTACAGCGAAACCGGACTGATAGGCTTTTTCGGCTATCTCGTTCAGGGCGAAATAAAAAATCTGCACCTTGAGGAAGCCGATATCGACGTCGAGCTTTTGACCGAGCAGAATTATTTTATCGGGGGTATCGCTGCGTACAATATGGGCGGCGACGTTTTCGGCTGCTCTTTTGACGGTAAATTTACCGTTGACTTTTCGTATGCGGATCCCGCTGTTTATCTCGGCGGCATAACCGGATTCAATCAGGGATATTCTACCGATTATTCCGGATCGGTTTCCTATTGTTCGGTAAACGCCGACATCGATTCCGTCGGAGCCGAGGCGCTTTTCGCGGTGGGCGGAATTGCCGGCGCTACCGTCGGCACTGCTCAATCGGCGCCCGTTTATATCAATAACTGCGTTTATAACGGCAACATAACCGGCAACAACATTCTTGCCGGCGGCATTGTCGGTTATTTAAGAGAATACAGCTCAGTAGCCAATACGTTCACTTCCGGCTCGGTCAACGCTTACAGCGCGCTTTATATGGCGGCTGCCGGCGGCATTGTCGGCATTGCGGATAACGAAACGGCAGTTACCGACAGCTATACCGTTGCCGAAAGCTTTGCAGACGGCTCCGGCGACGAGGCTTTCGAGTCCGGCGATATTGTCGGAGCGGCTTACCGCGACGGCATCAGTGGAGTGGATTCGCGCTCGTGTCTGTTATTCAATTCCTATTACTCGGACAACGGTAAGGTTACCGTTGACGACGTTGTTTACGATTTAAGTAAATTCGAGGACGTTAAGACGCTGCTCAAGTGGTCGGACGGCGATTGGGATTTCCGCGACGGAAAGCCCGTGGTTGTATGCGATAACGCGGACGACGTTTCTTTTAACGTGACGTTCGATTTTCTCGGGGAGGAAATCACCCGCGAGGGTAACGACGGACAGCCGCTTACGCAGGATAAGGACACCGTTACGGCCGGCGGATATCTGCCCGTTTACTGGGTATATAACGGTAACGGAATGAATAATTTTACCGCGGACAGCGGCAATATTTCCTATGGATATTTTCTTGACAGGGATTGCACGCAGCGTATTCCCGCCGCCATGCTGCTTACAAGAGAGCTTACCGTCTATGTCGGATTTGCCGATTATTCCTCTATCGGCGGAGAGTACGATGCCATAATCGGCCTGAGCGAAGTCCGCTTGGAATTTGACAATAACGGCAAAATGACGATGTACTGCGACGGCATGGTGTCCAATCATATGTATGTTTACGACAACGAGAAGCTTTTGATCAGCAACGCTTATTTCGCTAACTTCATGTATCAAAGCACTACCGGCGCATCTCTCGACGCGGATTATTACGCTACCTTCGAAGGAAATTCGCTGATCATATACGACAACGTTTATTTCCCGGCGGGCAGCGAGATTTTCGCTTACAAGCAAAACGACGCCTGCGGTGAGTGGTATAACGCCAATAACGATATTTATACCTTCCGCGCCGACGGCTCGGGACTTATTGCTTACGCAGCCGGCACTCAAAGTAATTTTACATATACCGTAACCGGCGACGACGTTGCACTCAATATCGGTGGCAATACCGTCAACGCCCGCCTTTCGGCCGACCGCCGTACTATGACGGTTACTGGCGGCGGAATTCTTGCCATGGATAGATTTGACGAATTCCTCGGCGAATGGGAATCGGATTACGGCTCGGATATTAGGCTGTCCTTCGACGGAAGGGGCGTTGTCACCTTCGGAGAGGAGGAGTACGCGTATACGGTCAACGAAGGCGGTACGCTTTCCTTTGAGGGTTATACGGCGGCGTTTAATTCGGAGGGGCTGCTGGAGCTCACCGGCGACGGTAAAACGATCGTAATGGGACGCGGCGGCAGCTTTATCGGCACCTGGGAGGAGACGTTCTACGATTACACGATGGTGCTGTACGGCATAAATAAGGACGGTTACGGAAAGGGGTATGACAGCAACGGCGTAGATTTCACCTACAGCGCAACGTTCGAGCAGGACGAAGCCGGCGACTATTACTATCTTAATCTCTATTACGGCACTAAGTTATACGGTTTTGGAGCTTTTATGCAGCTTAAGACCGCCGACGGCTACAAGCCAGGCGAGGGAGTGCTTGCCATGGGTGTGTTCACGTCGTCCGCGGGCATGATAGTTGACGATTACAATCTCTGCTACGTAGATAAAATGCAGGGCGTTTGGAACGGTGAAAACGGAATGACGCTCGAATTCAACGGCCTCGGCATTTATAATATAGAAATGACCTTCAGCGGCGGCACCTGGCGCGCCGTGGGCGAAGTTACGGTAACGGAGGGAGAAGAAAGCTCCGTAGTCCGTTACGATTACGACCGTCTCAATCAACAGGCCTCGTTTACCTATAAAGACAAGAGTTATACGGCTGCGTTCAGTGACGACGGAATCACCGTATCGGAAAACGGCGGCGCCGCGGTAGCTTTCCGCGCGCCCGACGAATTCAGCGCTTTCTCTTACGTCGGAAACGGCGTTCGTCTGACGTTTAACGGAAAGAGCAACGTAGGCCTTGGCAAAGCTACGGTCAGCGCTGACGGCACGGAAAAGGTTTACGATTACATCGTATCGGACGGAGTCGCTACGCTTAAGGAAGACGGACAAATTGTCTATACCGCTTCCGCAGATCAGGACACCAAGCTGTTAAAGCTGGCTCCGGTAACCGGCGACGCGGTTAATCTCGGCATTTACAATCTTATTTGCGGCAGAACTTATATAGGCGTCGGCGGCGTTTCGCTTTCCGTAAACGAGTACTTTACTCTTGACGGTACGGCCGGCGGAGCGCTGAACGGCGAGGCTATAGATTTCGTTTATATCGACGAAAAGACGGCCGGAATTTATCTGGACGGATACCTTTATTATATTGCCATGTCGATTGATGAAAATAACGTCGCGCTTTACGATTCTTACGGTCAGCTGGCTACGGTTCTGTGCGTAGCGGACGGTTTGCAGGGTACTTATACCTCGGCTGACGGGGATACCGTTACGCTTGACGGCAGAAGCCTTAACGCGGCGTATTACGCTTACGCAACCATGATTATCGACGGCGAGGAGTACGTTTACGTGTACCGCGCCGAGGAATCTGGCGAAACGGCAATTTATCTGCTGGATCGCAGCGGCAGCACCGACGAGCTTATCAAGGTTTATACGATTTATACGGAGGAGGAGGCCGGCGCAGTAGCTTACGTTTCCTCCGACGATAAAACTATTTGGCTGAAAGCCGAGTAGCATTTTATAAGGAGATAGCATTATGAAGAAAAAATTACTGGCTTTACTGTCTTTGGCGGCGGTGATCGCGCTGTGCTGCACGTTTGTCGCGTGCGCAGACAAGGCTGTCAGCTATACCGTTACCTTCGTCAGCGAGGGGACGACGGTTGAAACTCAGACGGTCAAGGAGGGCGGCACAGTCATAGAGCCCAATGATCCTACGTTGGACGGATATGTTTTCGACGGCTGGTACAACGGCGACGCGAAATATGATTTTGCCTCGCCCGTAAACTCCGACCTTACGCTTACCGCAAAGTGGAGCGTGGCCGTGAATCCTGACGTCGTTTCCGGAGAGGGCACAAAGGAAAGCCCTTATATATTGGCGCATCCCAATCACCTGATGATTTTCTCGGAAAAGGTCAACGATCCCGAAACGGGCTGGGCGGATAAATATTTCAGGCTGGGAGCGGATATCGATATGGCCTCCGCAGTCGAGTACGTGCCTGCGGGCAAAACCTTTACGGACGAGAATGACAATATCGTAAGCCGCGGCTTTTCGGGTGTGTTTGACGGAGCAGGTCATACTATATCCAATCTTAAGATAGAAAAGATTATAAAGTCGGGCGTGGCGTATGTCGGGCTTTTCGGCGAGACTTACATGGCCAATATCATGAATCTCAGTCTGGAAAATATCGACTATACCGCTGAGTCTTACACGGACGCCGATACCGTAGGCGTTTATTTCGGCGGCGTAGCGGGTTATGCCGGCAACACCAACTTTACCAAGGTTACGGTCAGCGGCGTGCTTAATACTTCCATGCAGCCTTCTAACTCGGCATATGTGGGCGGAATTGCCGGCGGCTATAATGCTTCCGCGGACGGCGAGCACAGCTATATCACTTATATCGAAAACTGCTACGCTGATATTGAAACCGTAATAGACGAGGAGGGCTCGCTCGAAAGCGCGGCGGTCGGCGGAATCGTCGGTTATGTGATAAATTACAGCAGCACCGTTGCCGTCATCAACAGCAGATCCGACGGCAGAATTTACGGCGGTCAGTTTACCGGCGGAATCGCGGGCAGCGTCAGCAATTACGTTTCCATAATCAACTGCGTCTCCGGCGCGGAAGTCACCGCTACCTCAAAAGAGGTTTCATATGCGGGCGGCATAGTGGGAAGCATGACCGGCGACAGCGTGATTATGGACAGCTTTTCAACCGGAAAGATCAAAGCGCCTAAGGCGGAAAGCAACACTTATATCAGTTATGCCGGCGGCATAGTCGGATATTGCTCTTCCGACGATTATTATCTTTATTACGAAGCGGGCGGCGCGGTGGTAAACTGTTATTACAGCGGTACCGTAACCTGCCTCGGCGGTCGCAAGAGCGAGCTTGGAGTTTCCAAGTCTGCCGACGAAATCACCGATACGTTTTTGAAGGAAACGCTTAAATGGCAGCCGGAGAGCTGGATTGCCGAAGGCGCGGACTCCCGTCCTTCCGATAAGCTGATCAGCGAGGTTAAAACGGATTTTGCCGTTACGCTCATGAGTAAAGACGTTGTTTACGACACGCTTGACAAAGCGTTTACCGACGCGCTCGGATATGCCTTTGTAGGCGAGCCGGAAACTCCCGCAAACAGCGCTCCGGACGTGTTCTGGAACTGGGAGCTGGCCGAAAACGTCAATTACAGATTCTATATCCCGGTAGTTAAGGATATGACGCTTACAGCGCGCTGGCAGGATGTTTCCGATATTGCCGATACCTATTATTGCTCGGCCATAGAGGGGTACAGCGTCACGCAGGAGGGCTCCGGTACGCTGGCGCTGAACGCCGACGGCACTTTGCAGTGGATTACCTCCAACGTAATGACGGGCACCTATAAATACGACGGACAGCATATAATCATGAATCTTCACAGCTTCTCGATCGGAGACGTAAGCGGTGATCTCGTGGACGGCCGGGCGACTTTCTCGATCGAGTACGGCATGAGCTATATCGTTGATTATACTTTTGAGCCGTATGCGCCGGACATTTACGGCGAATATATTTCTTCCGCAGGCGACCTGCTTACCTTCAGCGGCAAAAAGTCCGTTTCCTTTGAAAGCTCTTCCGTTGCCGGCGGAGCGTATATTACCGGCGACTATGCGGTTACGGGCAGCAGCATTGCGCTCAGTGGAGATAAGCTGGCCAATTACTTCTCCGACATGTCGGTAACGATAAACGGCAACGGCACGCTTACCGTCAGCCTTACCGGAAAGGACGGCGGATATTCGTTGGACGGCGTTACGTTTACCAAGCTGGACAGCGTTGATTATTCCGACGAGGCCTTTATAGACAGCTATAATATCGCTTACGTCACCGCCGGTACTTACGGCGATCCCAATATGAACAGATATACGATGATATTCGGCGAGACCGGAGTATTTACATACCGTTCGCAGTACAGCGATATTCTCGGCCGTTATTATTGGTTTGAAGACGGCAGCATAATCAAAGTCGTGTTTGACGGTTATGCAAGCACGTTTACTTATGACGCTGAAAGAAACATTATACACGGAATTCTCAACCGCGGCAGCTCAAGCAACAGATATATCGTTGCAACTCCCGCGACCGAGGGCGCGCAGATCGGTTACGTAATCGGAGACAGTCAGACCAACGTGGTTTATATTACCGACGTCAGCCGTTACCTTGTCAAGGACAATGTACTTGTTGATGACGCCGAGATAACCGGAACCTTTGCCGACGGCTCGCGCGTCACGGTAGAGGGCAGCGATTATTACGTCAAGGTTTACAACGAGCGCATCGAGGGCTACGAGCTTATCGCTATCGGAGAGGAAGAGGGCGTCTATACTTTGGACGGTAAAACGGTCAAAATAGACGGCATCGGCAACGTTACCGGCGATGTAGCGGGAACCTATTCGGTTTACGGCGATACGGTGGTTATATACTGCGACGACGATACGTTTATCGGCTTTGATTATAAGGCGGCCTCTTCGTCCGGTTATGTAATTACCGCTCTTCAGCCCGATAAATATCAGGGCGTTTGGTATCAGGATTATGAGAAGACCGTCGACGGACAAACGACACTTATAAAAAATTATTACAAGCTGCTTATCGACGGCTTCGGCCATACTAACTTTATGTATCTGAAATATCCCGAAGAGGGCGTTTATGGGTTTAACTGGACTGAAAACTGGGGACCGTGCACTCCCAACTCTACGGGCGTAAGCGTTCAGTTCAACGAATATCAGACCGCCGACCTTGTGTTCTATTACGATAATAACCTTGTTTACAGCAAAAACTTCGGATATCAGAATGAGACGAAAATCTTTGTCAAAAAGGGTTATACGGGCGCTACCGAAATTCCCAAAATCGATCCTTCGCTTAAAGGTGCGTACTCCGGAGTGGTCGGCAACGATACGGTAAAAATAAATCTGCGCGCGGACGGCACGGGCACGTATGCGGGCAAACCGTTTACCGGCATCTACGACGGGATCGATACGATTTTCTTTGAACTGGACGGCACGGAGTATAAAATCAAGATCGGCGCAAATAAAGCGCTGACTCTTGTCATCGGCGACGACAGTATCGCGCTTACCCGCGACGGCGAAATCACCGAGATGATTCCCGAAGCCATTGCCGGCACCTGGTCTGGTGAATTTGAGGGTATGGGAGTCGCGTCCGGTGAAATCAGAACGGTTGTAATTACGACCAACGGCATGGACTGCTTTTATAACAACGAGGCTTTGACCGAAGTGGCCTACGATTACGAAACCAATACGATTACGGCAAAGTGCGGCGGGCTCAACGTCACAATGGTCTGGAGAGAGGAAGACAACACAATCAGCTTTACCGCTGTGGACGACGAACAGCGCATGTGGATTGCCACTCTTTCAAAGGTAGAAGCGTAATTACGCATAAACAGGTTTGTTTGCCTGCCGGCGCGGAATGATAAATTTCAACCGCGCCGTCGGCATATTCCGTATTTCAAGGTATATACCCTTTCGCAACATCGGATTTAAGCCGATGCCGCAATGACGGATATATAAAATTTTTATAAAGGAGAAAAAACATGAAAAGAAGTAAGTTGATCGTGCTTGTCCTTGCTCTTGTAATGTCGTTTGCAATGTTTGCGGTCGCGTGCGACGATTCGCCTGCGACGCCTCCGGATCCAGGTCCGGGGCAGGACGTTGTTTATACGGTAACGTTCAAGGACGGGGATACTACTGTAAAAAGCGTCAACGTTAACGCAGGCTCGGCTCTTGCGGCAGCGGACATTCCGGCTGCACCCGCTACGGCCGAGGATAAGGCTTTCGACGGCTGGTTTGCAGGCGACGCGGAGGTTGCGGCGGGATATACGCCGACAGCGGACGTTACCGCCTCCGCAAAATATACTCAGCTTAAAAAGGTTGAATTTAAAATCGACGGCAATACCGTAAAAACCGTTTACGTCCGTCCGGGCGCTAAGCTTGCCGACGAGCAGCTGCCCGAGGAGGTCGATAAGCCCGCTTACTCGTTTGCCGGCTGGTATGTCGGAGACGAGCTGTTCGATACCGACGAAGATACCGTCGAGTCCGACGTCGTGCTCGAGGCCGATTACGTCAGGATCGCGTACATAGTTAAGTTTGTAAACGGAGACGACGAGGTTTCCGTCAAGTATATCGACTTGGGACAGGACGCCAAGCTTTCCGCGGCCGATATCCCTTCGGCTCCTGCGGCCGGCCAGGGCGAAATTTTCCTCGGCTGGTACAGCGGCTCCGTTAAGGCCGAAGTCAACGCGGCGATAAGCGCCGATACGGTATTCGAGGCGGCTTTCGTGTCCGAGGCCAGCTATGACGGCGTCTGGTATAACGATGAGATATGCCTTATGGCCGTTCTCGATTATGAGGACGGAATAAACGCCGTAAACGTAATGGGTAAAACCAATAAGGAGTTTACTTATGACGCGGCTAACGGCTCATGCAGCTATTCGGAAGGAGCGCTCAGCAGCAAAAAGACCTATAAGCTTACCGCCGTCGGCGACGTATTGCTTATCGATTTTACCGAATATGACGATGTGGAAGAGAATTTTGTGACCACGACTTACGCGCTTACTAAAGGCGCTCCGGTCGATTATGCGGGCAAATATGTCAAGGATGGCGTCAACAGCGATTATATGACGGTTACGGACGGCGGAGTAATACCGTATTTTAAGTCGTCCAACATATTCTACGCGCGGCTGTATGCCGACGGCGACGCCTATAAGCTTGCCTATAAGAGTTATGATTATTCGGATCTGACGGTTGCCGACGCGGAAATCGACGACAAGGGCAATATTGTCGTTACCGGCGGAACGGGAGTTACCAACAGCTATAAGGGTATGTTTGTCAAGGACGTGACGGCTGTTTCTTCTTATAATTACGACAGCTCTTACTATCTTTACGATTATACGCTTACCAGCGGAGAGCACCTGTATGTCTATAACGATAACTTCCAGTCCTTCAGCTACGCTACGGTCGAAGGCACGGTTGAGCTTGACGCCGTTCTGACCGTAACAGTCGGAGAGAAAGAATATATCGTAAAAATCGTCAGCTCCTATCAAATGGAATTTGCTTCCGACGAGCGCGGCGTCTATACCGGAATGGTTGAGGAAGCGGAGACTACATTATTTCTCGACGGCTTCGGCACTGCGACTGCCGGCGGCGACGAAGGAAGTTCTATGGACTATTACATGATAGGCAATACGGCCGTATTTGCCGACGGCGACGGCGGCGCTGTGACCGTAGATAAGGACGCAAAGACTTTTGAGCTGGTTGAAGCCGACGGAAAAAAAGCTGAGTTTTCCGAATTTGACGGAAGCGTTAAACTGAAATTGGACGGTTACGGCGGCGTGGTGGAAACCAATTATTCCTACCGCTATATCGGGACTTATGAATTCGGCGCCGACGGCAGCACCGTTACGATTGCGGGCACCGACGGTTCAGACGGAGTTTACAACGTGCTCGAGGGCGGCAAGGTGCTGGAAACCGAGGACGGAGACACCGTCTTTATAGACGATTCCTATACCGTACAGTCGGGTATTCAGGCCTTTGTCGGAGACAACGACGGCTGGTGGCAGAAGGAGGACGACGCGTCCGTTTACGTAGCGATCGATACCGAAAAGGGCAAAATCACCTATAACGGAGAGGTCAAGGACTACGAGGCTAACTGGAACGGCACCAAGCTTGAGTTCAACATTTATATGGGTTCGCCCAGTTATAAGACTGTTTACTATACCGTTACCGTTGTTGACGGCAAGCTGAATATTTCTTACGTTGATTCGGATGAAAACCCCGTAACCGAGACTTATGTCTCTGCTCCTCAGCCTGTTATCGAGAAAAACGCTTTCGACGGCGTATGGACCGGTAACGATATGAATTTCTGGTTTGACGGTTACAACACTGTTGTGGTTGATGCGACCAAGGCGACCTATACCGTTGCGGCGGACGTTGCAAGTTTTTCCGTAAACGGCTTGGATTTCACCGCGGTCTTTAAGGGCGACAATCTTACGATTACCTGGGACGACGGAGAATCTACCGGCGACTATGAAGCTGCTCCGGCTGTGCTGGACGCGTTTGCAGGCAAATGGAATCCGCCGGCGGAAGAATATTATCAATATATTCTTACCTTCTCCGGCGCCGGCGTAGTACGCGTATATCGTGAGACGGCTTATTCTACAACCGACGTTTACGTTAAATATACAGTCAGCGACGGAAAAGCTACCTTCTCTGCCGATTACAATGATTGGACGTGTACGATGGGCGTCGACAACACCATGGAGGTAGTCGCGCTCGATTCCGACGGCTACGGAGTTTTCGGCGACGGTACTTTTACCAAAGAAACGGAAGTAACGGAGTCTGACGCTATTGCGGGTACTTATACGTATGACGATTGGAGTCTTGCGTTCGACGGCTTCGGTCAGGTGACCGTAACGCGGGGGGGGGACGAGGAAACCGTTAGTTATTCCCTCAGCGGCAAAACCGCCGAATTTACCGCGCTTACCTGCGATTTTGAGTGCATGATTAAGGATAACGGCAACCTGAATGTTATTGCCGATTACGGCGATACCTTTAATAACGTCGAGTTCGTAAAGCAGGCTTCCGAGGAGCTTGACGCTTTTGCCGGAACGTGGAACGGAACAAACGTTTCGTCTAACGTTTTGATTTTCGACGGAAAAGGCGGCGGCAGCTTTAACGGTACTGCGTTTACTTACGTGGTAGAAGGCAGCGTTGCTAAGATTTCCGCATTCGGCTCATTTGACGGTGAAACAAATACGGCTACCATGACGGACGGCTCGATATCTGTTTCGTTTGACGATAGCTACGGTGAAAACGCTTACAGCGATACGTTTACCAAGCAGGCTGCTTAAACAGATAAAAAAAGACCTCTTCGATAGCGAAGAGGTCTTTTTTTATAAGGAGCATTTCGCGTTTAGCGAATAATTAAATTCAGTAAAACAGACGGTTAAAGCGGTTTTCGGTAAACGGAAGCGTTTTAACCTTAAAGGTTTTACGACAGCCAAAGAAACATGAGCGCGGCTACCAGAGCGAACGATAAAATTATTACCGCAAATCTCGGCAACAGAACGCTTAAGTATGCGCGCGTCATGGCGCGGCGTTCTTTTTTGGTGACGGAGGGCTTATCCCGGTCTTTTTCGTATTCCTCTTTGTTTTTCCGACCGGAGTACGCGCGCCGTCTGTAGGAAGGCAGCTCGTCGCCGTTCATAGGGGCAACGGTGCGGCCGTCGTCCCAGTCGGGCAGTTTTTTTTCTTTCTTTGCCATAACGTTATTATAACCTATTTGCTGCGTTTAAAGCAAGCTAATTCAGCGTATGCTGCGGTTTTGCGCCCGTTTAAACCTGTCTCTTATACACATCTCCGAGCCCACGAGACGGAGCTACATCTC
>USBU01000007.1 GCA_900553005.1 uncultured Eubacteriales bacterium
TGATAATTGATTATATCACGGTTTAGTTTTTTTATCAACAAAAACAGGCTTTAAAAAACCTATTTTTTATCGTGCCCGCCAAGGTTTTCCGCAAGCGCAAGCACCTCGTCGACGGAATACTCAATATATTTGGCCGCACGGATATATTCTTCCGCCGGAAGCCCGTAAGGATCTGACACGTCGCCTCCTCCGGTTATTTCGCCCACGGTATAAACGTTTTCCAGATTTATAAGAGCCTTATGAGCGGCGGTCATACAGACAATCAGATCGCTGGACGCCGCTTTTATAAGAGTCAGCGCCTGGGACCTGTGCTTGTGAGGTCTGTAACCCAGCTCCGTCAAGGCCACGCACGCAGTCGGATTCATCTCCTCGCCGGGATTTACCGTAAGCCCCGCCGAAGATACGGCAAAACGTCCGCTTAATCCGCGCCGCTTTATTTCGGACCTGAATATACTTTCAGCCATCGCAGACCGACAGGTATTGCCGGTGCATACGAACAGTATGCGTATTTTTTTAGGTTTGCTTACGGGTTCGGCTTTATTTTTCGGCTTAGCCATATTTATATTGTTTTTCCTCCGGAGGCTTTGGTCAGCCTGTTACAAACGGACGCTCCGAAACCCGATTCCTCCACTCCCTCGCATATTACGACGTCGTATTTTTCATCGTCTGCGCGGCGCAAAAGCGCAAACAGCCTGTGCGCGTATTCCTTGCAGTCTGCGCCGGCCGAATAAACGTTTTTGCCTTTAAATAAGATTTTTAAGCAATCCGTGCATACAATAACCACGCGCTTGCCGTCCGCCACGACGTTGTCGTAAAAAGCGGCTATCCTTTCCGCAACGTCGGCGCCCGGCGGCGCCATATAAACGTCGGCATCCGGCGAATAATGCTTATACTTCATGCCGGGGCACAGCGCAACCTTACTGTTTCTGACAACCTCGACCGGGCCGATTTCGGCCTCCAGCGCTTCAATCGGCATTCCGCCTGCGCGCAGCAGCCTGGGACTGTCGCTTGTGAAATCTATTACCGTGGATTCTACGCCCACCGTGCAGTCTCCGCCGTCCAGAATCGCGGGGATTTTTCCGACAAGATCCGCAAACACGTGAGCCGCCGCAGTAGGACTTGGTTTACCGCTGGTATTTGCGCTGGGAGCGCACACGGGACAGCCGGCCCGCAAAATAAGCTCGCGCGCGAAGGCATTATCGGGAATGCGGACCGCTACGGTATCCAAGCCGCCGGTCACCTCGTCAGGTATGTTTTTTTTCTTTTTAAGAACCACTGTCACGGGACCGGGCATAAATTTTTGTATAATTGCGCCGGCTTTCTCGGGCACGTATTCCGCCACGGTCAAAACGTCGCGTTTGTCCGCGACGTGCACAATAAGAGGATTATCGGAAGGACGCCCCTTAGCAGCGTAAATATTCTTAACGCTGTCCGGCATAAAGGCGTTGGCGCCCAGTCCGTAAACAGTCTCGGTAGGAAAAGCCACCAGCCCGCCTCCTCTTAAAAGAGAAGCGCAAAATTCTATATTTTTTTCTGTCGCTTTGTAAATTACCGTTTTCATCCATTTAAACCTTCTTTTACGTTTAAAAATCGTATTTTTGTCAATAACAAACAGTATGAAAATAAATTTACCTTTACTTCTGGACAGCATTCTGTCCAAAATTGTGTGCTTTACCTTCGGAATGCTGATCGCGGGGTATTTTTTAAGAAATCTTACCGATATTTTTTTGTTTGCCCTGATATTTTCCGGCTGCGGATCAGAAATTTATCTTTACGTGATTTCACCTGGGCGAAAGACGGAAAAGCCTGATAAACGTCAAAGGGCGACTCGCGATATGTTCGTCTATGCAGACGACAGATTTGCGCTGGAATTTTTCCGCAACGCCCTAAATAAAAAATACGAAATAAAACGATGCAGAAAATTTATAGGCGTCCGCGGAACCGCGCTTTTCTGCCGGATAAAGCCGTCTCCTCTCAACGCGGACGCCTTTATCGACATGTATGCCTACGCGGCAAAGCACGGCTACAAAAAGCTGATCGTGCTGACGGATTCATATGCTCCTCAGACGCTTGAAGCGGCGCGCAATATTCCCGACGGAAGCGCACGGCTATTGAATTTTGACGAGGTTTACAGACTGATTAAAGCGCTTAAAGCCGAGCCTGACGTCAAAACCGCGGAAAAACGCAAGGATAAAAAAGCAATACTGAAAAATATGTTGAACAGGAAACGCGCCAACGGCTATCTGCTGTGCGCCGTAACGCTGTTTATCATGTCAGCCTTTGTCAGCTATTCCGTATATTATATCGCCGCAGCCTGCGCCGTGCTCGCCTTAAGCTTTATAGCGCGGTTCATGCCCAAAGAATCTGAAGGCTAAATTTTAAAAACAAAAAGCCGCAATCCATGCCGGAGTTTTTATTTTTCGCCGTCGTCGGGCTTTTCGTTTTTATCCGACAACGCGGCATCAGCCTCGTCGGCTTCACCGACGTCGTCAGTATTTTTATCCTCGTCGCCGCCGCGCGAAAGCTTGACAACCAAAAACAGAGCAAGGCCGATGCCGCCCGAAAACATGGCGAGAAAGCCTATCGCACCGTTTAAAAGAGTCCTGTCAAACAAAAACACGACAAAGGACACAGTAAATATACCGACGAAAACCAAAGCCGTAAACGCAACGGCTTTTTTAAGCTTTTTACTCATAAAATGAGTATAGCACATTGCCGCCCGTTAAGCAAGCGATTTTTCCGCCTCCGTCTATGTTTTAAGCGTCGCCAAAATCCGTAACTTTTTAAAATATAATATCGGTACCGACAGTGTTTATACGACAAAAATCCTACAGAATAAGGACATTCATTTTACGCGCTTTTTTAAACTAAAAAATATTGACGGACAACCCGGCGGCAAGGCAAAATCCATAGTATAAATCAAAGCCGATGTATAAACTGCCGCTTTTAGCCGCAGTAAATTTAAATCCGCCGATAACGCTTTAAATAAACGATTTGCCGGCCCGCCGCATTATAGATCGTCGGCATCCTGAACGGGCGCGTCATAGCCGTCGTCCGTCACAATTCCGGTATAGCTTCCGTTGGGGTCTGCGTTATCGCTCTTCATGACGTCGGCGATTTTTTCCAGTTTTCTTTTAAATTTTCCGTGAAATCTCTTCATATTTCTCTCCTTACTTACCCTGTATTTTCGAAAAAAAGCTGCGGCTGTCCATACCGAAAGGTCTGTTAAAACGCTTCAGCTTATACAGCGCGTCTTCATTGCCGCGCGTCAGCTTATTTACGCCCTCCTCGCAGATCAGCATACATTGGTAGCCGGCCTCTTTAACCGCACGAACGGTAAATCCGCCGTAACTTCCGAACGGACAGACAAACGCCGTCGCGTTTCCGCCGCATTCTTTAATCAATTCGCCGCATTTATTAAGGTCTGCGGTAAAACGTCGTTTATAGCTATCGTAATCCTCGCCCCACCTCGGTTTAGCGCCCGCGCCGGAGTGCAGTCTGTAACTGTGGTTCTGCACCTCTATGCGAGAATAAGCCGTAAGCTCGCTTATCTCATCTCGGTTAAGGTAGGAAAAATAACTGCTGCGAACCGGCTCGTTTTCTTCGCGGTCGGTATAACTGCCTACGATGCTTACCACGGCTTTAAAATCATGCTCGATAAGTTCCGGCAGAACTTTGGATAAAAAATTATAATGTCCGTCGTCAAAGGTCAGCATAACCGGCTTTTCGGGCAGGGGTTTCCCCTCCCGCACGAAGGCCGCTACGTCTGCGGTGAGAACAGAGGTATATCCGTTTTCCTTAAGGTACTTAAGGTCAGCCTCAAGCGTTTCCGGACTGATTACGTAAGCGCCGCGGCTGCCCTGAGATACCGAATGATACATAATAATCGGCAGCTCTGCCGAATCAGTATCAGGCTGATATCGTGAAAAACCGCAAAGCGGCAGAAGAAATGCCGCGATTGCAAAAACAAACACCGCTTTTTTCATGCCTTTAGTATGCCTTATAACGGTATTTATATACTGTCAGCGCTTAAACCTTTTATTTTACAGTCCACATAAAACACACGCAAAACCGATTAAAACGTTTACGTTTTTTGCCGGCATTGCTTTTTTACAAAGCTGACAGATACTTGAAAAGCCCGTAAAACAAAAACAGCCGCGCGGCTTAAATAACCGCGCGGCCGTAAAAAATATACTTATTGTTCGCCGCCTTCGTAAAGTTTATACAGCTTTACGGAATTATCAATAGTTTTTTCTTTAGCCTCGTTACCGTAACGATCGACGTCCTGCACGTTTTTAGGTCCGTGATTCAGACACAGCGCTCCGTTAAGACAGCCTCCGTCGCAGGCCATGCCCTCGAAGAAATTATGCACGGATTTATTGAACTTTAACTTTGTGAGCTCCGCCTTGCATTCGTCTATGCCGTTCATAAACACGGGATTTATATTATCTATACCCATTTCCGCGCCGACGTCCTTTATGCCCTGAGCGATACCGCCGCACTTAGCGAAAATACGGCCGTAAAACGAAGCGTTATCCAGCGGAGTATCCTCAAGAGAGGCGATATCCACTTCCCGAGCGTCAAAAAACGCCTGAAGCTCCTCGAAAGAGAGAACGTTGTCGATTGCGCCGCCAGTCTTTTCCATGCGGTATTCCAGCTTTTTCGAAGTGCACGGTCCTATAAATACGATCTTTGCCGTAGGATCGGAAGCCTTTATAAGCTTTGCCGCTTCCACCATGGGCGAAGGATTATGCGAAATATACTTTGCCAGCGTCGGGAAATTCTTTTCAATATACATTACGAACGACGGGCAGCAGGAGGTCGTAAGCATACCCTTTTCCTTGAATTCGTTAGCCTCGTGCCAAAGCGTAATGTCCGCGCCGAGAGCCGCCTCCACCACCTGATGAAAGCCGAGCCGCTTGATTCCCGTGACGACCTGCTCTATGCGCGCATACTTAAACTGACTGACTATAGCGGGCGCTATAACCGCGTAAACCTTATAATTTTTATTGTTGTCGGATTTTTTAAGAATATCTATCGTTTCCAACACTAGCGATTTATCCGAAATAGCGCCGAAAGGACACTGATAAACACACGCTCCGCAAGCGATACACTTTTCGTTGTCGATAGTCGCCTTTTTATTTTCGTCCATTGAAATCGCACCGGCCTTGCAGCTTACGACGCACGGGCGCTGCTGCTTGATGATTGCGCCGTATGGACACGCCTGCGTACACTTGCCGCATTCGATGCATTTGTCCTTATCTACGACGGCGCGCTTGTCCACGATCGTAATGGCATTTTTCGGGCAAACGTTCTGGCAGCGGTGAACAATACAGCCGCGGCAGGCCGGCGTAACGAAAATACCGTCGATGGGACACTCGTCGCAAGCAATGTCAATAACTTCGACAATATTGGGATTATCCTTGTTTCCCCCTAAGGCAAGCTTGATTCTTTCCTGAAGGATAGCGCGCTCCTTATAAATACAGCAGCGCATGCTGGCCTTAGGCCCGGGCACGATTTTTTTGGGAATATCGGTATAAACGCCGGACATATCCCCGTCGTAAGCGCATCTTATTATCTCCTTAAGCACCTCGTACTTAAGCTCCTGAACTTTAGTGTCGAATACCTTTTCCATAATTGTAACCTCAATCGTAATTTACGCTGATTTTTTTGCCCATCAGCCTGAGATTTTTAGACAGAGTTTCCACAAGCTTAAGCTTCATGGTCGTGTCGATAGGCAATCCCTGATGTGCGACGTTGACGCTCTGCCCGACGAAGAAAACGACTTCTGTCGCTTCCTCGAAAAGCAGCTGAGCAAGCATACCGGCGCCGTCCCTTGCCCCCGTAAAATCCTTGGAGCTTAAGTCCGACGTAGAAAGATATTTATAGCTGAGCTCGCACAGCCGGCGCAAGGTAATAACCCCCTCGGTCGTAAGGTCTATGCCGTCTATATAACCTATGGGCGGAATATCCTTATCTATAAAATCGAGCGAGGTGGAAACCTCCTTGCCCAAATACCTTGCAACTATCTGAGAACTGGTGCCGCCGCAAACTATTTTTTTATCGCAGTCCGAAAGAAAACGCGCAACGTAAAAATCGTCCTTTTCCTTGTCGAGCGGCGGTCCCACCATAAGATTTATTTTAAGCTCCTCGCGGACGCGCACGGCGGCTACCGTAGTGTCGTCGCCCGGCTCGCCTATATAAAAATCGTTGCACGCAGACGCCAGTAGCCAGGCTATACAGCGGGCGCTCATGCCCTTTTTTACGTTTTTATTGAGAAAATCCTTAATTTCGTCGCGCTGCCAGCCGAAATTGAGCAGCATTCCTATCCCGGCGTGAATCGTACCGTCGCTCATTACCATAAGAACGTCGTCGCACGAAAGACTGAGATCGGATTTATATACGGTCTTACCGAGGATTTCCAGTTTCTCCCTCGGCAGATCGCCGCAAACGCCGCCGTGAATGTAAATTGCCTCCGGGTTATCGAATTCAAACAGATAGCCTTTGCCGTCGGCGTTTACGTGAATAACCGAAAACGTCGAATACGCCAGTCCCCTCTCCTTGCAGACGGGAAGCGACTGAATGATAGTCTCTATACATTCGTAAATATCTATATCGTTGGATACCATAGTGCAGAGAATTTTAGAGGTCAGCGTGGCCAGAATATTAGCCTTGACGCCGCTGCCCATTCCGTCGGCAAGCACCAGCGTCGTATAGCCGTCCGCCGTCGTTACGCTTTCGACCTTATCCCCGCAAAGCTCTTCTCCCACATGATTGAGAGAGGTATATCCGCTTTCCAGTACGAGAGCCATATTACTTTTTTTCTCCGTTATCGGAAAGACCGCCGTTTTCCGCCAGCGTCTTTTTAAGCTTTAAAAGAGCCACCTTGGTTTCGGCCGTGGTTTCGCCTAACAGCGAAGCTATTTCCTGAGCGACGCGCATCTGCTTTTTGATTACCTCATCCGTAGTTTCCAGCGTCTTTTCCGTAAGCTCGCGGAGCTGATTCTGATTTTCGACCTCAGGGGAAATATCCTTCATGATTCCGAAAAATACGTTATGTTCTTTAAGCGCCGTAACGGTAAGCTCCACGTATCTGCCGGTCTTGTCGATTAGCGTCTTAGTCCTGTGCATGCTGCCTCCGCTTTGAGCAGCCACAATGAAATCAGTAGGATTAAACCAGTCGAAGGCGTTTTCCCCGCGCAGCGACGCCCGCTCGTCTATTCCGTAAAGCTCCCTGGCCTTCATGTTGATATCGACTATCCTGTATTCTCCGTCAAGCAGCACGATGCCGTTAGGGCTGTTATGGATTATTTCATACGACATGGTTTCGGCGCGCTCGCGCATATACGGCAGACACATCTCTACGTCGGCGTATCCGTTTGCGACCGCCCAGGCCTTTTCTCTGCAAGTGGAATATCCGCAAGCGCCGCAGTTAAGCTCGTCCTCAGGCCTGAATTTATTAGTCTTTTTAAGTATCTGCTCGATTTCATATTCCGAAACCGGTCTTCCGCCCTCTTTTATGGGCGAATAAACCGCGGAAATATTTACTCCGTCATAAGAAACGCGGGCGTTTTTCTTGCCGGTTACAGCCTCTCCGGCGTATTTTCTGATTGCCGCAGTGGAGCGTATGGCGTCGTTTTCCGGCAGCAAAGAACACGGTCCGTTTACGCACGCAAACTCGCAGGCGTTAAGCTCTAGGAAAAAACCGCTTAAGGAGCCGATGTCCTCAAGCACTTCACGGCAACGCTTTACGCCGTCGACGCTGAGATATTCGTACCCGTCCACAAAACCGTCGAAGGATTTTATAATTCCGCGGCTTATGGGATAAAATTTAGCCTTATTCCCCTCTCCCGGAGTCTCGGCAATCGGATCGGGCATGACGTTTTTAAGGTCAATGCCTTTTTCCTCAAACATACGCTTAAGTTCCTCAAACGTCAGCACGCCGTCAACAACGCCGGTTTCGTCCGCCTCGCGCTTCTTTGCAATGCAAGGCCCGATAAAAACGACCTTTACGTGCGGAGCGCGATGCTTGATAAGCTTTGCATGAGCCACCATCGGGGAATCCACAGGCGCAAGAAACTCTATCGCCCTGGGATAATACTCGCGCACCATGCGCACTATCGACGGGCAGGCGGTCGATATGAGATTCTTATATTTACCGCTTTTAAGAAGCTGATCGTATTCGGCAGTGACGCAGTTTGCTCCCACGGCGGTTTCCTCCGCCTCGGCAAAACCGAGCAGCTTCAAAGCCGCGCGCATTACGCCGAAATCGTCCACCGAAAAGCTGGAAACAAACGACGGAGCCAAAGAGGCGACAACCTGAGCGTCGGACGAAAGCAGCTTTTCAACCGCTTCCAGGCCGCTGTGAACGCGCTTGGCGTTCTGAGGGCAAACGTTGACGCAATGACCGCAGAGAATACAGCGATCGTCGATAACGCGCGCCTGTCCCGTCTCCACTCTTATGGCCTTAACGGGACAGTTGCGCAAGCACCTGTAGCAGTTTTTGCAATCGGCCTTATTAAAATCCAGATATTCTGCCATATCGATAAATTTCCTCGTAAAACCCGGACCGCCCGGAAAAAGCCGACGGCCTTGTGTCAAAATAACGCTTTTACTGAAAGTATGTACTGTTTTATTTATTAAGCTTGGGAAGTATCGTACCGACGAAAACCTCGCGGACGTTTTCAGCGTTAAGTCCCTCTAAAAATTCGTCGTCGATTTTTGCGGTCACGCCCTTAGAGCAGCGTCCCAGACAAAAGCTTGCCTGAAGATTGATTTCCTTATCCAGGCCGTACTCGCCGATTATCTTTTTAAGCTCCTCAATAACGGCGTAAGAGCCCTTCAGGTGACACGAGCTTCCCACGCAAACCTTTAACGTCATATGAGCGCTCTCCTTTCAACTTCCTTTTCAAAGAACTTTTTGGCGGATTTTGGCTCCACGGAAAAAAGCTCGCCGTCAACGGTGACGCATACGCCCTCCGTGCACTTGCCGATACAGAATTTTCCAGCAAGCTCCACCTTATCGCCGAGGTTCTTCTCCTTAAGCTGCTCGCGGAATGTGTCAAGCACCTGTCCTGCTCCCTTTACATGGCACGAGCTTCCGATGCAAATCTCTACTTTTACCATTTTTCCTCTCCTTGAAATTATACTTATAACATTTCGTCATTTTAAGCCGCGGCGGAGAACAGCTATTATCTCCGCCGCAGACTAAAACGCAAATTTTACTCGTAATCGACTACGTTTACCCAATGCAAAAGGAATTCACGCTCCTGCGGCTTGCCCTTGACAAGCTGAGAAGCGGCCACTATGGGTATCCACTTCTGAACGTACTGCTTAGCAGTGTCGGACAATGAACAGAACTTATCGAGATAAGCCTCCGCTCCGTTGATATCGCCTGCCAGCCAGAAAAGAAGATACGTCCTTGCTGCGTCTGCGGACGCGTTGCCCTGGGTAGCGTGCGACCAGTCGATTATATAGTCGCCGTCCGACGCTACGATTATATTGCTGGGATTGAAATCTCCGTGGCACAGCTTATCATGCTTCGGCATTCCCTCAAGCCGCGTATGAAGATCGTATCTCGTTGTTGCATCCAGTCCGGTCTCGGAAATTTTACGGTTCATTTTGTCCTTGAGTTTGTTGAGAAGCGGCACCTTTTTCTCGTGCATGGAAAGCTGAAGACGAACAAAACGATCCATATACGCTTCCTTGCCCGCCGGATCCTCCTCCATCATCTGAGCAAGCGTTTTTCCCTCGATAAAATCGGTGACGATAGCCCACTTGCCTTCGATTTTGGTAACCTCGCGCACCTTGGGAATAAACAGCCCCGTATCCTCGACACGCGCCTGATTGAGAGCCTCGTTCAGCACGTCCGCCTTGGAGTAGCCCTCGTCGAATACTTTTATGGCGCTGTCGCCGTCACGATAAACGGTTTTCGCGTTTCTGATTGCTATGATTTTGTCAAGTTTCATAATTCGTCCCTCCTTATACTCTCTCATGCTTGCCGTAGTAGGCGTTGAGATACATCTGTTTGATTTCGCTCATAAGCGGATACCGCGGATTGGCGCCGGTGCACTGGTCGTCAAAGGCCTGCTCTACCATCTCGTCGAGACGCGCAAGGAAATCGGCCTCGTCGGGCACGTAATCCTTGATCGTGGGCTTTATGCCTACCTTTGCCTTAAGCTCGTCAACGGCCTTTATCAGATTTTCAAGCTTTTCCTCGTTATCCTTGCCCTTAATTCCAAGATAATCCGCAATCTCGGCATAGCGCGCAAGCGTATGCGGATGATCGTACTGCGGGAACGTTCCCATTTTTGCAGGCACCTCGGCGGCGTTGAAGCGAAGCACCTCGTCAATCATGAGGGCGTTGGCAACGCCGTGCGGCAGATGATGGAAAGCGCCCAGCTTATGCGCCATGGAGTGACATACTCCGAGGAAAGCATTTGCAAAGGCCATGCCCGCCATAGTCGCGGCGTTGGCCATTTTCTCGCGGGCGACGGGGTCGTTGGGTCCGTTGTCGTAAGCGCGGGGCAGATACTCGAAAATCATTTTAAGCGCCCTTAAAGCAAGTCCGTCGGTATAATCGGTTGCAAGCATGGCCGCATACGCTTCAAGCGCATGAGTAACGGCGTCGATACCGGAAGCTGCGGTAAGCCCCTTGGGCGCAGTCATATGGAAATCGGCGTCGATAATAGCCATATTGGGCAGAAGCTCGTAATCGGCAAGCGGATATTTGACTCCGGACTGCTCGTCGGTAATGACGGCGAAGGGAGTGACCTCGGAGCCGGTGCCGGCAGAAGTCGGAATGGCGATAAAGTAAGCCTTTTCTCCCATTTTGGGGAAGGTATATATACGCTTGCGAATATCTACGAAGCGCATAGCCATATCCATAAAGTCGGCTTCGGGATGCTCGTACATAACCCACATGATTTTACCGGCGTCCATAGCCGAGCCGCCGCCGAGAGCTATGATGCAGTCGGGCTCGAAGGAGCGCATGGCCGCCGCGCCGGCCTTGGCGCATGCAAGCGTGGGATCCGGAGCAACGTCGTAAAAGCAGGTATGCTGCACGCCCATTTCGTCAAGCTTGTCGGTAATCGCTTTGGTGTAACCGTTTTTATAAAGAAAGCTGTCGGTAACGATAAACGCTTTCTTTTTGTCCATGACCGTTTTAAGCTCGTCAAGCGCGACGGGCAGACAGCCTTTTTTGATATAAACCTTTTCAGGCGCTCTGAACCACAGCATATTTTCTCTCCTTGCCGCTACCGTTTTAATGTTTAACAAGTGCTTTACTCCGACGTTTTCGGATACCGAATTGCCGCCCCATGAGCCGCATCCCAGCGTAAGCGAGGGAGTAAGCTTGAAGTTGTAAAGGTCACCGATTCCGCCCTGAGACGAAGGGGTATTCAAAAGTATGCGGCAGGTCTTCATACGCTCGGCAAATTCGGCGATTTTAGCCTTTTCAGTCACTTCGTTGATATATAAAGAAGAAGTATGTCCGAAGCCGCCGTCCGCAACGAGCCGCTCCGCCTTATCGAGAGCGTCGGCAAAGTCCTTAGCCTTATACATCGCAAGTACGGGAGAAAGCTTTTCATGAGCAAATTCCTCGTCAAGGCTGACGGACGTAACCTCGCCAATAAGTATTTTCGTCTCCGCAGGAACGGTCACGCCGGCAAGCTCCGCAATGCGGCAGGCCTTTTGCCCGACGATTTTTGCATTTAGCGCGCCGTTGACGATGATCGTTTTTCTGACCTTTTCGGTCTCCTCCTTGTTAAGGAAATAGCAGCCGCGGTCCTTAAACTCCTTTTTGACCTTCGCATAAAGCTTCTCGTTGACGATAACGGACTGCTCGGACGCGCAAATCATACCGTTGTCAAACGTTTTTGAATGGATAATGGAATTGACTGCAAGCACAACGTCGGCGCTTTCGTCTATTATCGCGGGGGTATTGCCCGCGCCAACTCCGAGAGCGGGCTTGCCGGACGAATACGCGGCCTTTACCATACCGGGACCGCCGGTAGCAAGAATGATATCCGCATTTTTCATAATCTCGTTGGTAAGCTCAAGGGAGGGTACGTCGATCCATCCTATGATATTTTCGGGCGCGCCGGCCTTTACGGCCGCCTCAAGCACTACCTTTGCCGCCTCGATTGTCGATTTCTTTGCGCGCGGATGCGGGCTGATGATTATACCGTTACGGGTTTTAAGAGAAATAAGCGTTTTAAAAATAGCTGTGGACGTGGGATTGGTAGTAGGAATTACCGCGGCCACAAGTCCGATAGGCTCGGCAATTTTCTGAATCCCGTAAGCCTTATCCTCCTCTATCACGCCGCAGGTCTTTGTGCGGCGGTAAGCGTTGTAAATATATTCGGCCGCGTAATGGTTTTTGATCACCTTATCCTCTACGACGCCCATTCCCGTTTCCTCAACGGCCATTTTAGCAAGGGGAATACGCTGTTTGTCTGCCGCAGTCGCCGCCGCAAGAAAAATTTTGTCAACCTGCTCCTGAGTATAGGTCGAAAACTTTTCTATCGCCGCGCGAACCTCGGCGATTTTCCTGGTCAGCGCTTCTACGCTGTCCACAATACCGGTTTGCTTCTTAATCTCCTCTGTATGCATATTGCAATCTCCTCTTGGAAAATTTTATACTGCCTTATATTATTACGCCGCCGAAAGCGGAATGTAACCAATATTATTTATTAAGCTTTACGCTGAGCTCCTTGGACAAAAGCGCCAGCGAAGCCGCCAGATCCTCGTTTTTCACTACGATCCCCTCGGGTATGACAAGGTGCGCGGGCGCAAAATTCCAGATAGCTTTAATCCCCGCCTTTATCATCATATCGCAAACTATCTGAGCCTGATCCTTAGGTACGGTGATAATTCCTATAAGAATGTTCATCCTGCGCACAAGCTCGGAAAACTTATCGACGGAAAAAATCCTTTTTTCTCCCCAAACGGTGCCGGCAAGCTCCGCTTTGGCGTCAAAGCCGGCAACGATTTTAAGCCCGTATGAATCAAAGCCGCCGTATGAAAGCAGAGTTTTGCCGAGCTGCCCGACGCCGACGATAACGGCCTCGCTGGTATTGTTGTACCCCAGAAAGTCCTCTATATCCGAAATAAGCCCCGTTATCTCGAAGCCAAGCTTGGGCTTGCCGGGACAATGAGACACTATCGCAAGGTCCTTGCGGACCTGAACGGGATTCTGCTTAAGATCCTCGGCCATGAGCGTAGAGGAAATATATTCCGTTCCCTCCGCTCTGCGATTTTTAAGATACAACAAATAGCCCGGCATGCGCGCAAGCGCCGCTTTGGATATCTGGATTGTCTCCTTCGTATCGTTCATTATACCGTAAAATACATCCTTTTTGATTTTTATATCGATAAAATTATACCGATTATTGCGAAATTTGTCAACGGTTTTAACAAGCTTTTTTAAAAAAATTTTTAGCTATGCGACGTTAGGTCGGCTTGCGTCAACGACGAAAACGCGCCGCGGATAATCATACGGCGCGGCGCTTTAATTATTTATAAAAAATTTTCCGCTTTTGCCGATAATCCGGCAATTTTTTTGGATATAAATTTTATTTGGTCCTGTCGGCGGAGTTTATCCGGGCGTACCATCGCTTAAACTTATTTATATCGAAAATCGGATTGCCGGTGATAAAGTGATTAAAGCCCGAAAAACCGCCCTCCCATTTTATCATTAAAAGACGCTGAGACGAATATAATCCGTCGATCGGGCCGACTTTCTTGATACCGTTTTCGTTTACAGATACGCTGCCTTTCAGTAAAATTTCTTCCGTATCGCCGTCTGAAACCGAGTATTGCGCGGACACGCGCTCCGCCGTATCGTTGACCGCGAAAAGCTCGTACAGTCCCGACTCGTTTTCGGCAATCAGCAGCACAAACGGCTGCTGCGAACGCGCGATATTATAAAACGCGGGCTTTTTTACATAATAATAATCCGCCGCCGAATCGGCAAACTGCGGCCAGCCGTCCACAAGATTCCACCAGATCAAGCCGCTTTTTTCCGGCTTACGTTTACGCGCGTTTTCTATAAAAAATTTATAAGCCTCCGCCTGAGCCAGCTGAGAGGCCGCGGAAAAGGAATCGAAATCATCGGGCACGGCGCCGAACATAAAAGCGATTTGCCTTTCCATAAGCCGTACTCTAAAGTCGCTGCCGAAGCGATCCGTCGAATGCAGAATCCACTCCCCGGACCTACGGTCGTCAAGCGCCGTCTCGTTTAAAAAGCGCAGAGCGCTGCTTTTATCGACGCAGCCGTGATAGCCGATCTCGCTGACAAATACCGCTGCGGATTTTGCATAAAAATCGCTTTTGAAAAAATTTCTTTCTCCCCAAAGATGTCTTTCCGGCGTTACGTCGGACGGCCGCTCGGAAAAGGCCGCGGTGGAAACGAACGGAGAACTTGGAAGATACGCACGGAAGCGATCGTGTTCAACGACGGCGGCGGGAAGTATCCGGCGCGATATAACGTTGCTTTCCGGATTTATCCCGTATCCCGCATACATGGAATCGATCTCGTTATCGCCTGCCCACAGAATGAGCGACGGATGGGAACGCAACCGCACTATTACCTTCTTTGCCTCATCTGCAACCTGCCTGGCGTAATAATCGTCATACGGATAAGCAGTGCATGCAAACGAGAAATCCTGCCAGCACAAAATGCCGTTTTCATCCAAAAAATCATAAAACGCGTCCGACTCGTAAACGTTGCCGCCCCAGCATCGCACGAAATTACACCCGGACTCCTTTAAAAGCTTTAAAGCCTCGGGCAGTCTCCCTGCGTCCAAGGAATGATACGGCGAAAGCGGCACCCAATTAGTTCCGCGCGCAAAAATTTCCCTGCCGTTCACGCGGAAAACGAATTTACCGCCGTTTTCCAAGATCGTATCGGAGCGCAGCAGCTCCGCCGTCCTTATCCCTATTCTGTCGCGGCAGGAGCAGACAACCTTTCCGCCTCTTTTGAGCTCCGCCTTTATTTCGTATAATTCCGGCTTGCCGAACCCAGACGGCTGCCAAAGCCGAGGATCGGCAACGTCGAAATAAAACGAACCGGCCTTAAAGGTTACGGGCGCCTCGCAGTAAAAGCCGCTGTCGCCGCAGACTCCGGAAACCGCGATCGTATATCCGCCGCAAGCGCGAAAAATCGCGGAGGAAGACAGCTCGTAGCACGCAAACAGTCTGGCCTTGGTTTCGTCGGCTTTTTCAGTCGCAATGAAAAATTGCCCGAACTCGTATTCCGCGATCTCCTCCAGATAAACGCTCCTCCAAATGCCTGCGCTGACGGCGCGCGGCATTATATCCCACCCGTATGTGTGCGCCGCACGCCTCAGAACTCCCGCCTCGGCAGTTTGTGATCCCCAATTGCCGGCAAGCATACGCGCGGAAAACTCGCGGCAATCGATTTCCTTAACCGTCGATTTTATAGCTACGATAAGCTCGTTATCCCTCCGCTTCAGCCCTGCGGCCTCAAACTCATGCTCCACCAGCATATTGTCCGAACTGCCGATTTGTCTGCCGTTTAAAAAATATTCCGCCACGCAATCTACTCCGCCGAAACCCAGTCTGAAACGTTTGTTTTCCGCCTCCGGACAGTCGAAACGCTTTATAAAGCTCCAATCGTAGGTCTCGTATTTTTCGGCGAGCAAAATATTTTCTCCCCTGAACAGGTCTTCGGGCAATAAACCGGCGCGCATCAGATCGAGCTCAACGTTTCCGGGTACCAGCGCTTCGATTTCTCCCGAATCGCCGCTTGTTGAGTCGCTGTACTTTAAAGTCCATTTTCCGTCAAGAGAAATTATCTGATTACCGGTTTTCTTCATCGGCGTTTCCTCCGAAAATCAAGCGCTCGCATTCGGCGCAAATATAATGATATATAGGCAGATGATACTCCTGTATCCGGTACGTCTCGGACGCAGGCGCGCAAACGGCTATATCCGCCAGGGCCGAACATTTGCCTCCGTCCCGGCCCGTCAGCAATATCCCCGTAATTCCGGCCGCGCGCGCTACGCGAAAGGCCCGTACAATATTCTCCGAACTGCCCGAAGCGGAAATTCCGATAAATACGTCGTTCGGTCGGCCGTAAACGTAAAGCTGCTGAGCGTACACGTTTTCAGCCGAAATGTCGTTAGAGCAAGCTGAAATAAAAGCGTTTTGAGCAGTGAGATCGAAGGCGGCGATTCCGCCGCACAGCGACCGCGCCAGATCATCGTCCGAAGACTGTCCGGCCAGCCTTTCGGCAAAATCCGACGGAACAGGCCGCGGCCGCAAAAACGTTTTGACCAGCTCTCCGACTATATGCGCGCAATCCGAACTTGAGCCGCCGTTTCCCGCAAGAAAAATTTTTCCTCCTGCGCTGTGGCATCCGACAACGGCGGAAATCGCCTTTTCGATATTGCTTCTCTGAGGTCTAAGTTCCGGAAACAAGGAATAAAAATCCATGGCGTACACTCCTTAAATAAATATTTTTTTCGACGCAGCGAAAACATCGGCTTTTTTATCTGAAAGAATTTTCCTCTCAAACCGATACGCGGCTTAATCTGTGCGGCATCCGTAAACCGCGGCCGAAACGGACGCGTAAAAATCGATTTTTTCACCGAGCTCGGCAGCCGAAACTGTGCAGGCCTCACGGCTGCGGGCAAGCGCCTCGCGTTTATATGCCGAAAGCGCGTATCCGGAAAGAAGGCTCTCGTTTCTTGCGTAAATTCCGCCGATAACTATGAGCTGAGGATTTAAAATATCCGTCAGCACGGCAAGAATTTCGCCCAATTTTTCGCCCGTTTTACGCATAATCGCCACTGCGTCCGCATTGCCGGCGGCCGCGCTTTCAGCAACGTCCTTTGCCGTAACGTTTTCCGCCTCCGACAAATTCCTTGCAAATGAACAGCGCTTTCCGCTCCCGATAAGCCTCTTTGCCGTTTCTTTGGCGGCGCGCGCTATCCCGGCTCCGGACACAAAGCTTTCCGCCGAGCCGGATTTTCCGTATCCGACGACGCCTTTTCTCGCCAACCTGACATGTCCTATCTCGCCCGCCGCATTGCACGCGCCGGTATATAAACGGCCGTCCAGAATAAGCCCGGCGCCCATCCCGGTGCCGAACGTAAGATAAATCATATTTTTATAGCCCCTGCCCGCCCCGAAACGCCACTCCGCCAACGCTCCCGCGTCGGCGTCGTTCATCAAAACCGCAGAGACGCCGTATTTGTCCGAAAAATACTTAGCTGCAGGCACGTTGTCCCAGCCGATTAAGTTGGGCGGCGAAAATATCCGGCCGGAATCTCCGTCCAGCGGACCGCCGCTTATAACGCCTATTGCGGAGGGCGATGCGCCGAATTTGTCTATAGCCGAGTCAAAATCCCCGAAAACCTCCCGCCAGCCGCGGCCGAGAGTGGGAAAAGTATGAGAAAACAGCGGTTTAAAGCGTCCTTTTCCATCATATTCCGCCGCATTGGCCGAGCACTTGGTGCCGCCGGCCGAAAGCCCGATTATCACGTCTCCTTTTTTCATTTGAGCCTCCGTTTCATTGCATAATAATTATAACCTCAGAGACGGTAAAAATTCTGCGCTTATATTATCCTGTCTCTTATACACATCTCCGAGCCCACGAGACGGAGCTACATCTC